>JANPIS010000053.1:0-2248 GCA_031425095.1 Chthoniobacteraceae bacterium | reverse complement strand
GGCCACGTGTCGGAGAACGGTGCGAAGTCCTTTGGCCACATCTACGCCATGCACAAATCCAACTCCGGCGATGTCTCGCCCGCCGTGCCTGCGGATTCACCGACCGAGGTGCTCGATGCCTCGTGGCAATGCTTCGCCATGGCCTACAATCACGAGACCCACGAACTCACCGGCTGGCTCAATGGTAAGAACACCGACCGCTGGCAGGAGAACGTGCAGAAGGCAATCCCAGTCATCCACAACGCCTGGGTGCAAGGTCACCTGCATCGCGAGCCCGGCCTGCAACCCGGCGAAGACCGGAACTTCCTGACGGACCAGTTCTACAACCCGCCCGAGGACAAACCCATCTCCGTGAAAGTGCTCAGCGAGATTGCCGACGAGCGCGTGGAGTTGCAGGAGTTCCGCTACACCCGCGTGAAAGTCACCCAGCGCAAAGCCGCCGACGGCACCTGGACCACCACCGCCCGCGACCTTGCCGACGTGCGCCTGAATCCCTGGTGGTTCTCGCACGACGCGCTCTACACCCCCGCCAACGACGGCACCGGCGGCCCCTTCACCATCGGCCGTGTCATTCACAGCTCGCGCAGCGTCGGCTTCACGGGATGGATCGGCGGCGTGGCGGTTTTCAATCGTGCGCTGACTGCGGAGGAACTCGCGAAGCTCACCGCGTTCGGCACCGCCGGCCCGATTACCGCGCCCGAGCGCTAAAAACCCGCGCGATTTGTCCAAAAGTGGCGCCTTCTGGACTCTGCCTGTAAGATCCTTCGCAAACTCCCGCGTTACCATGAACCCACCCACGCCTTCCCGCCGCCAGTTTCTTCAAACCAGCCTTGCCACCGCCGCCACGTTCGGCACGCTGAGCGGCCGCCGTGCCTTTGCCGCCGAGGCGGGCAGCAAGCCCGGCTTTGTCCGCGAGGACGCGCGCGATCTTCCGCTGATCAATGACGCGAACGTGATCGTCTGCGGAGCGGGACCAGCGGGAGTCACGGCGGCGATCAGTGCAGCACGCGCGGGTGCAAAGGTGCGACTCTTCGAGGCACACGGTTCGCTCGGTGGCGTGTGGACTTCCTCGCTGCTCGGCTACCTGCTCGATTTCGACAAGCCGGGCTTCAATGTGGAACTCGTGCGCCGTCTCCGCGAGCGCGATGCGATCAATGGCAGCGGCATGAATGGACTCAGCTATCAGCCCGAGGAGATGAAGCTGTTGCTGGAGGAGCTTTGCGTCGAATCGGGAGTGAAAGTGCAACTCCACACGCGAGTTGCCGCCGCGTATCGCGAGGGGCGCTCGCTCTCCACCATCGTCACGGAATCGAAGAGCGGCCGGCAGGCTTGGAAGGCCCCCGTCTTCATCGACGCGACGGGCGATGGCGACCTCGGGGCGCAGGCGGGCTGCGAGTTTGAGATCGGCCGGGAGAAAGCCTGTCCCTGTCAGCCGATGACGATGTATGCGCTGCTCGTGGTGAAGGATGTCGCGCAGATCGCCGATTGCATGCACGGCACCGGCGATGGCGGGCGGCACGTTGGTCCGAAGGCCTTTCAGGACACGCTGAAACGCGCGGGGGTCACGCCCAGCTATGGTCACGCATGTTTGTTTCCCATTCAGGGAAACCTGGTGCTGCTCATGGCAAATCACGAATACGGCATCAACGCCACCGACGCCGCGCAAGTCACCGAAGCCACGCTGCGTGCTCGTGGCGAGATTCACCAAATCGTGCGCGGCCTGCGCAAGCTCGGCGGCCCCTGGGACGGCTTGCAAGTCGCTGCCACGCCCGAGCAGATCGGCATCCGCGATGGCCGCCGCATCCGTGGCCGCTACATCATGACCAGTGAGGACTTGGTGAAAGGAGCCGTGCAAACCGACGCCGTGGTCCGCGCCACCTTCCCCGTGGACATCCACGCGCTCTCTGCCGAGGCCAACAAAAAGGCCGCCTACAGCAATGCCGGCGTGAAGGTGAAGCCCTACGACATTCCGCTGCGCGCCCTCATCGCCCGCGATGTCGATGGCCTCATGATGGCCGGACGCTGCATCAGCGGCGACTTCATCGCCCACGCCAGCTACCGCGTCACCGGCAACGCCGTCGCCATGGGCGAAGCCGCCGGAGTCACCGCCGCTGTCGCGGTGAAAAGCAAAACCGCACCGCATGACGTGCCGTGGAGCGAAGTGAAGCCCGTCATCGAGAAAGGCCGACTCGGGTGATGGAGGAGCACCTCATTGGTCGAAGAAATCATTGTGCAGGCCGGCGACGTT
>JANPIS010000052.1:0-3618 GCA_031425095.1 Chthoniobacteraceae bacterium | reverse complement strand
TCGACGACGCTCGGGTTGAGGCCGAGGTAACTGACGAGGTTCTTACTCTGGGCAAAGCGCCGGATGTCGCCGATGATGGCGACGAGGGCGTAAGTGGTCACGAGGTTCAGTCCGGCCAGCTTGTAGAGGCGCAGGAAGTCGTGTGGGGCAATGGTGTCAGTCTTAGAATATCACACTTGCCGGATCGAGGCGGCTTCGGATAGATGAGTTTTATGCCCCGTAAGGCGCGAGTCGAATTCCCCGGTGCGGTCTATCATGTGCTCGACCGCGGCGACCGGCGGGAAGCCATCTTTCGAGATGACGCGGACCGGGTGCGGTTTTTGGAGACTCTCGGGGAAGTCTGTGCGCGGACGGGCTGGCGGGTCCATGCGTTCGTGCTCATGAGCAATCACTACCACCTGATGATCGAGACGCCGGAAGACAATCTCGTGGCCGGGATGAGTTATAGGTTTGCGCCGCCCGCCTCCGCCCCGGCGCTGTCTCGCAAAGCCTCGGCTCAGACGACGTGGACGATCCGCTTCAACCGGCGCCATCGCCTGAGCGGACATCTCTTTCAGGGCCGCTACCGGCTGATGAAGGTGCTGACGCGGGCGGCGACAGCGGAGCAAATGGTCCGGCTGGGGAGTGATCGGGTGCCCATCGTGAGCCTGCCCCCTGGACGATGGCCCTCGAGCGATTCAAAGACGCAAATCGGGACACGACTGAAGGTTCGCCTCGTTTGACTTCCGGGCGCTGCGCCCTACCCTCGGCGTCCCACGAATGGCCGGCCTCATCATCAAACCTCGCTCCCGCATTCTCCATGGCCACGACTGGGTCTATGCCACGGAGATCCTCAAGGCCTTTGGCGGACCGGTCGATGGCGAGGTCGTATCGCTGAAAGACGGCCGGGACCATCTGCTCGGAACGGCTATCTACAACAGCAAGTCGCAGATCGTCGCGCGCCGCATCTCGCGGCAGCGGCAGGATCTCGACGCGGACTTCTTTAAGCGGCGCATCGCCCAGGCCATCCGCTATCGCGAGCGGCGCGGGCTCGATCCTCGGCTCTGCCGGCTCGTGTGGAGCGAGAGCGATGGATTGCCGGGCGTGATCGTCGATCGCTACGGCGATCATCTGGTGCTCCAGACGCTGACGCTCGCGATGGACAAACGCCGGGAGATGCTGGTCGAGGCGTTGCTCGCGGCGGTGCAGCCGAAGAGCATCGTGGAGCGAAATGACGCGCCGATTCGCAAGGCCGAGGGACTCGACATGCGCACGGGCATGCTGCACGGCGAAGCGCCGGGAGCGATCGAGATCGAAGTCGGCGGTGTGGCCTTTGAGGTGGATCTGCTGCGCGGACAAAAGACTGGCTTCTACCTCGATCAACTCCCGAACTACGCCGCCGTGGCGACGCACGCGAAGGGAAGACGCGTGCTCGACTGCTTTTCGAATCAGGGCGCCTTTGCCCTGGCCTGTGCGCGAGCCGGAGCCGCGCGCGTCACTGCGCTGGAGATCAGCGCGGACTGTGTGGAACTCATCAAACGCAACTCCTTGCGCAATGGCCTCGTGGTCGAAGCCTTTGCCGCGAATGTCTTCGACGTGCTCAACGACATGGATCGCGAGCAGCAGCGCTTCGACCTGATCGTGCTCGATCCACCCTCCTTCACGAAGAACAAGGGCAAGGTCAACGAAGCGATGCGCGGCTATAAGGAGATCCATCTGCGCGCGCTGAAGCTGCTCAACCCGGATGGACTGCTCGCGACTTTCTGCTGCAGCCATCACGTGAGCCCGGAGCATTTCGTGGAGGTGGTGAACGAAGCGACCGTGGACGCGAAGAAGACCTTGCGACAGCTCGCGGTTTTTCGGCAGGGGCTCGATCACCCGATCGTGCCGACGATTCCGGAGACGGAGTATTTGAAGGGGCACCTCTTTGAACTCGCGCCGGGGCGGTGACGTGACACAGGCCTCCGGCCTGTGGGCAGGGATCGCGGGTGTGCTCATCGACTGGCCTGCGAGAGTGCCGGATTCATCGCACCATACAGGCCGGAGGCCTGTGTCACGGCTCATAGGAGCCCTCGCGATGGCGCTCTTTAGCCTCCTGTTTGGCTGTTCCCGCGAGAAGCCGAACGCGAAATCACCGCAACCAGAAACAACCGCAGCCTCTTCCCTTGATCCCGCGTTTCTTTTCCCCATCCCGGGCGGTGACGATGGCGCCCCGAGCGCCGTCGCTGCGGATGAAACGCGCGTCTATCTCGCGTGGCGCGGAGCCATCGATGGAAACCCGCTCGTGGCTGTGGATCCGGACGGGCAAGTGCAATGGACGCACCGCGAAACCGGGAAGTGTGGAGTGCGTGCCGTCGCGGCGGAGCAGGGGATCGTCTATGTGCTCGGTCACGGTGGCGACGCGGCGGCGCCGGGCAGTGTGATCTACAAACTCGACGCTGCCACCGGCGCTCCTGCGGAATGGACCGGTCAAACGGATCGCTTTCTCCGCATCGTGAGTCTCTGGCCGGAAGATGCCGATCCGAAGCCCATCGCCGGGGACGCGCTTGCCGTCGGCAACGGCCGGCTGTACGTGAGTTTCACCGCGCTGGGATTCATCGCCGTGCTCGATGCGCACGACGCAAAGTATGTCACCACCTTGAGCGGCCCCGCGCCGGGCCCGATGGCGCTCTCGACGACGCCGATGAATGCACCCGACGGCAGCGGGCGGATGGAAGTCGCGGATTTCGGCGTGGCGATCCTCATGGGCCGGGCAGCAAGCTACTTTGTGATGCCGCACGATCCGCCATGGGTGGCAATGAATACCACGCGCTGGCTTGCCGAAGACGAGCGCATCACCGCCTTCACCATGCGCGCCGAGACGATGAAGTCCGGTGATGTCCAACTCTTCTTCGGTCTCGATGCACCGCAGTCGCAGGTGCAGGTTCGCCCCGCGTCCGATCCGAGCGGATTCACCTTCAGCGTCGGAGTGCCGGGCGGGCGCGAGGCGCTCGGGCCATGGCAGGCAGATGCATTGCGTGACATTCGCGGCGTGGCGATCGATGCCAAAGGCCAGCTCTGGATTGCGGAAGGTGGCGTGCGGCCAAAGCGCTTCAGCGTATGGACCACTGGTGGCAAGCACGCGCAGCTGGTGCGCGAGCATTTCGGCCCGCTCGACGCCGGCGAAGCGCGGCCCAGTGTCTCACGCGAAAATCCGACGGTCATCGTCGCGCAGGGCTGCGAGTGGCGGCGCGATCCTGGCAGCGGACGTCTGGAGTGCATCCGGGTGCTCTCGCTGGAGTAGCCTCTTGCGGTGAGGTCGGCAGGCGACTTGCGCCACTGCTTGCCAGAATGCGTCGGCTGCCGAACATTGCGCGCTTCCCATCTCTTCATGAAACGAGTCTTCGGCATCGAAACGGAATACGGAATCACAGTGGATGGCGTCGCCGACCTCGACGTCGTGCGGGAATCGATCGAGATCGTGCGCAGCTACACGGAGCACGGTGCGTCGATGAAGTGGGACTATAATCTCGAAGACCCGCACCAGGATGCGCGTGGTTTCCGCGCCGAGGAACTGCTCCAGGACACGGACGAAGCCGCGTATTTCGAGCTCGATAAGAATCGCGCGCTGACCTTCGCGGAGATCAAGAGCGACCTCGT
>JANPIS010000051.1:0-4675 GCA_031425095.1 Chthoniobacteraceae bacterium | reverse complement strand
ATCCCGACCACAAACTCATCCGGGTAGCTCTCCAGCATGGCCACCGCGTCTTTCGGCGCCCGCTCCACTACCGAGGGGAGAAGCGCCTGAAGCGCGGAGGAATGGTTTTCGGCAGCGGGATCGTTCGGCGCGCTCATGGCGCGGAGTATCCGTTTGCCTCCGGGCGTGGCAAAACTTTTTCGCGCCTAACCGCGCCCGAGATACTCCGCGACCACCGGATGGTAGGGTTCGAAGTTGACCACGTCGCGCTGCCGATCGGTGCGGAGCCGCTGGTAGAATCTCGCGAGGCGCGGGTTCAAGCGCGCGGCCCAGAGCAGCGCGCTCACTACCCCCAGTCGATGCACGCGCGGCGCCTTTTCCTTCCACATCCGCGTGAGCAATCGCGTCACCTCGATCCACTGCAGCGGCCCGTGCGTCTCTTCGTCGTCCGTCCCAGGATCGTCCACACGCGCAAAGTCGCGAATCATCCCGCGCCGATGACGTGCGGGATAGAGGACCTTTAAGTGGGTGCGCTCGCCAGTCTCATCGTCCGGCACGACCTCCCAGTAGAGCGGCGCCGGCGAGAGGATCTCAAAGTCGAAGTCTTTTTCATCCGCCGCGACTTCCTCCAGCATCTCGCGGTTGAGCGTCGCGCCGATGTTTTCGCCGGGCTTCCCCTTCCCAAACGGCATGCGCAGCGTCGTGTAGGGATTCCCATCCCGGCCCCGACCCGTGTACTCGTGAGTGAGCACGAGCATCCGGCCGTTGTGATGCATTTGGAGAAAAACCGCGCCCACGCCGTGATCGACGATCTTATGGATGGGCAGCTCGTGGGGTCGCAACATTGCTGAAATTGAATAGCGGTGTGGTGATGGAGGTAACTGACGAACAGCCGTATCGGAAGAAGGTTTCGCGCCTCCGATGGGCGCCGCGCGGCCTTTTTTTTACAACGAAGGGGCGCCGAACGCCTTGAGGGCACCTCATTCCAGCCAGAACGCGGTTTCCGCAAGATCTCGTGAGCAGGAAAGTTTCCCGACTCTCCGTCAGGGTTTTCCCCTAGGCAGTCTTGCCGTGAGTACACACGAGGTCGCGAGCGGGCTCGATCCGCCAGCGATTGGCCACGTCGGTGAGATCGTTCGTGAGGCTCCAGCGATCGGGCAGTGGCTCGCCCGTGTGGGATGGATTACCGCCTTTCAGCTCCATACAGCCGGTGTTGTCACCGATCCGGCGCAGCTCTTCGAGTTCGTCGGCATCGAAGCGCATCTCGGGTAGCGCAGCGAGGTCGGATATCTTGTCCTCGATCGGTTTCGCACCTTTCCCTACCTCCTGAATCATCGTCGGGATCACGCTGTGAATGGGCGCATGACTGAGATTCCAGAGACACGCGAGCTGCAGCAGCGAGAGTCCGTGCCGCTCGGCGATCGGCCGCATCTTCTCGAGCTTCGCATTGCCCGCCTCGACCCAGCCGGCTGGCCGAAACGTGCGGTGGTCACGCTCGCCGAAGGTGTGCCCCGGTTTCACGTCATCGTGGAAAAGGCCGCCGTAATCGACCACGCGGGTGATGAGTTCGATCTCGTGCTTTTCCGCTGCCGCGAGGCAGAGCGAACCCGGCCATGGCTCGAGTGGATTGAGAATGATCATGGCCCAGTCGATCAGCGCCCCGAAGCGCTCGAAGTTCAGGATGATATCGAGCGAAAAGCCGTTCGCCGGCCCGGGGGCCACGCCGATGCGCTCGGTGAGCTTTACTTCTCGCAGTTTGTCCATCGCCGACCACACCGCATCGCTGGTGTAGCCGATGGAATCTGGATTGTGCAGCAGCACGCAGTCGAAGGCGTCGACGCCACAACGCTGCAAGGATTTCTCGGTGGCCATGCGCACATAGCTCGCATAATCGCCTTTCGCGCGGAGTTGTGGATGCGTGAAGCGGGGATAGCCTTTCGATCCGTCGCGCTGGCCACTGTAAAAATCGTGGCCGATCGCGCCGACGAGACAGTAGCTGTCGCGCGGCAGCCCAGCGAGCGCACGAGCCAGCATCTCATCCGCCGCACCGTTTCCGTACACGTCCGCCGTCATAAAGGTGCGGATCCCGCGGTCGTACGCGTGGCGGATTGCGCCGATGAAGCGTGCGTCTTCGAGCGGCTCGCCAAAGTGCATAAAGCGGCCGCCACTCCAGGTTCCGTAAGCAGTGCGGGTGAGGTTCATAGATAAAAACGGGAACGCTAGATAACCCGCGACAGTCCGCGGCGAAACACTGTTTTTGGGAAACAGGCGCCATCGGTTGCGCGCCAGCGACAACCACGAGCTCGCGAGCGGCACAGAGCCCCAGTCGCGCGGCTCACCGCGCAAGAGGATTGAAAGCGGATGGTCTTCGGTCCTTTATCACTTCCGTGTCTCTTCGCCGCGCTCCATTGAGGTTTCCCAAGTCATGAATCTGCCGAACCGTCTGACGGTCGCGCGGTTTTATCTGACGGCTGGATTCGTCGCCTCCATGACCCTGGCGTGGCGATGGACGCCGCCAGGCGATGCGGCGTGGTGGCCGGCTTTGCCGAGCTGGAGCTGGGGCTACTCGGCGGGGCTGGTGCTCTTCGTCGCCGCGGCGGTCACAGATTATCTCGACGGTGAAATTGCACGACGCCGCAGCTTGGTGACGGACTTTGGCAAGCTCATGGATCCGCTGGCCGACAAGGTGATGATGGCCGCGGCCTTCATCTGCCTAATCCCAGAGCATGCCATCCCCGCATGGGCGGCGATCGTGATCATCAGCCGCGAATTCCTGATCACCGGATTGCGCCTGCTCGCCGCGAGCAAGGGCACAGTCCTGCCCTCAGAGAAGCTCGGGAAGCACAAGACCGGCTGGCAGATGGCCACCGTCATTTACTTCCTCCTGCTGCTGACGCTGCTGGAATTCGAGCGCGCTGGCGTAATCCACGGGCTCTACTGGTGGGCGCATGCGTGGCACTACGGCGGCAAAGCGCTGATCGCCCTCTCGCTCGGTCTCACGCTGTCCTCCGGCGCTGGTTACCTCTGGAAGCACCGCGGGCTCATCGCCGCGGCTTAATTCGAGCCTTCGGTCACCGCGACGCTATTGCGGGACGTACACCTCATCGCCCGGCGAGACTTTCGGGTCAGCCGACGGATTTCTTTGCAGCTCCTTCAGATTGTACGTGTTGATAACTCGGCCGTCGCGGATGTGCCGCACCCCTTTGCCGTTCGAGAATTCACCGATGCCGCCGGCGAGATCCACCGCCGCCCGCAAGGTGAGATCGGCCGTCCACGGCAAACGCTGCGGCTGCCGCACTCCGCCGGTGATGGCCACGACCCGCGCGGTGGTCTGGAGAGTGATGTTGACCGTGGGATTGGTAAAAATTTTTGCCGCAACGAGGCGCTGCTGGATGCTGCGCTCGAGTTGCCCGGGGGTGAGGCCTGCCGCTGCCACGGATTTGATATACGGAAGGTTCACCGTGCCGTCGCCGTCCACGACGTACTGGCGCATGAACTCGTCGCCATAGGGCGCCTCCATGCCACTCAGTCGCATTTCAAAGGAGTCGCCAGGACGCAGCCGGGCCAGACCCGCTTCGGAGACGCCGGTCTGAGGCTGGGTGACGTACTGCACGGCCGGAGCGACGGGCTGCGCGCGCGGAACCACGGGCTGCGCGCGAGCGACCGGGATTTGCGCTTCGCCAGGCAACGGACGCATCTGGACCTGGGCGCACAGGCTACCGACGAGCGCGAGCGCCGTGAAAAGGAACGAGAGGAAACGCATAGCGGCAGAGCTCAGTAGTCTTCGCCGTCGGTCACGACTCGGCGCGGACGGGCGGTGGCCGCGGTGGCGGGTTGAACGGCCGGAGCGGCGGAGACCTTGGAGGCCTTGGAGGCTTTGCGCCGCTCGGAGCCGCGCTGCGGCGCGTAGTAGTCCGCGTAGGTATTGTAGTAGCCGTAGCTATCGTCGTGGCGGGCATCCACGTTGTTCAGCACCACGCCGATGAGGTGACCACCGACCTGCTGGACCGCTTGCTTCACGCGGAGGAGCATAGCCCGCGGGAAGCGCCGGTGCTGGACGACCATCACCGTCATGTCCACCTGGCTCGTGAGCACGGCACCGTCGCTCACCCCGAGGATCGGCGGCGAATCGAAGAAGACGAGATCATACTGGCCTTTCACGCGCTGCATGAGGTCGGTCATGCGCTGCGAATTCAGAATACCGACGTCGCCACCGATGATCTGGCCACTCGGGATGAAAGAGAGATTGTCGATCTTCGTCGTGTGGGTGATCTCCTCGATGTCGGACTTCCCGATGAGGTAGTCGGTGAGGCCGACCGAATTATCCACCTCGAAAAAGTGATGCTGCGACGGCCGGCGCAAATCAGCATCGACGACGAGCACATTGTAACCGCCCTTCGCGCAGGTGTAGGCGAGGTTGTTGAGCGTCGTGGATTTACCCTCGCCCGGACCGCCGCTGATGAGGGTGATGGTATTCGCCTCGCGGTTCGGTTTGTTGAATTCGAGGTTCGCACGCAGGATGCGATAGGCCTCCGCATCCGCGACTTCCATCTGTGTCTTCATCAGGATGGAGATGTCCTTCGGAATGACGGCCAGCACCGGGATCTTCAGGTAACGCTCGACGTCGTCGAGGGTCTTCACGCTGGTATCGAGATACTCGATGAAGAATGCCAGACCGATGCCGACGACCGCGCCG
>JANPIS010000050.1:0-3255 GCA_031425095.1 Chthoniobacteraceae bacterium | reverse complement strand
TTCCGCGTGAACCGCACCGAAGACGTCATCAAGATGGGCGAACTCATCTGGGTGAAGGTCATCGGCGTCGATGAAAAAGGCCGCGTGAAGCTGAGCCGCAAAGCCGCGATGCAGGAACGCGGTGAAGCGATGGCCCGTCCGCCGCAGCAGGATCGCCCGCCACGCCAGGAACGTTCGGACCGCCCCGAGCGCCGGGAGCGCTCCGAGAGCGAAGCCTGATCCACGAATCACATTCAAACCGCCGCCCAGCAATGGGCGGCGGTTTTGCTTTTCCGGAGAGTCCCCGAATCCCACCACGACTCCGCAGTTTACAAGGTTGCCTTGATCGCAATGCTCGCCGGGTTTCATCCTCCCGCACCTCATGGGCACCTCCAACTGGCAGAACATTTCCTATTGCTGCGAACTGATCCATCGGCTTTCGCCGCAAAGGACAATGGATATCGGGATCGGCACGCTCGGACGCTGGGCAATGCTGGTGCGGGAGTTCACGGATGTCTGGAAGGGGAACATTCGTGCAGAGGAGTGGAAGGGGCGGATCGACGGCGTCGAGGCCTTCGCTGGGCAGGTCACGGATGTGCATCGCCTGCTCTATGATCGGATCGTGATCGGCGATGCATTTGAAGTGATCGACCAACTGGGCACATACGACCTCGTCATCCTCGGTGATGTGCTGGAGCACTTTGCGGAAGATCGGGCCAGGCCGATGCTGGAAAAGTGCCTGCAACGATCGAAACACGTGCTCGTCGTGACGCCGCTCGGTGATCTCGAGGAGTGGCCGCAGGGTGCGGAATACGGCAATCCGTGGGAAATCCATCGCGTCGCCTTTACCAGTGCGGACTTCCTCGATTCCGACCGGTGGGAAGTGTGCGAGTATCGTCTGTTTCGAGATTTTCGGGATCGGGAATTTGGTGCCTTTCTGCTATCAACTCCACAATGAAGAAACTGCTGCTGCTCCTCGCCCTCAGCTCCATCGCCCACGCCGCGGACAAGCCCAAACCGAAGCCGAATGCGGCGGACGCACCGCCGCCGAACGTCGTGCTCATCGTCTCCGACGATCAGGCGTGGGGCGACTACTCCTTCATGGGCCACCCCATGATCCAGACGCCGCGGCTCGATCGACTCGCACGGGAGAGCCTCCTTTTCCCGCGGGGCTACGTCACGTCGAGCCTCTGCTGCCCCAGCCTCGCCTCGATGATCACGGGCCGCTTCCCACACCAGCACAAGGTCGCGAACAACGACCCGCCTGAGCTGACCAAGATGCCGGCCGGCAAGCGGCAGAACTCACCCGAGTTCCTCGAAGGTCGCGAGAAGATGAACACCTTTATGGACGCCATGCCGACGATGCCGCGGCTGCTCAGTGAGAAGGGCTATCTCAGCCTGCAGACGGGCAAATGGTGGCAGGGAAATTTCAGCCGCGGTGGCTTCACACATGGCATGACGAAAGGCGCGCGTCATGGCGACGAGGGCCTCGACATCGGTCGCAAGACGATGGAACCGATCTACGACTTCGTGCGCACCGCGAAGAAGGAGAAGAAGCCCTTCTTCGTCTGGTATGCGCCGATGATGCCGCACACCCCGCACACGCCACCGGAGCGTCTGCTCGAGAAGTATCGCGGCGTCACGCCGAGCGAGCACATGGCGAAGTATTGGGCGATGGTCCAGTGGTTCGACGAGACGTGCGGGCAGTTGCTCGACTTCCTCGAAAGCGAGAACGTCGCGAAGAACACCATCGTCCTCTACATCACCGACAATGGCTGGATCCAGGATCCGGAGAAACAGGGCTACGCGCCACGTTCCAAGCAGTCCCAATACGACGGCGGACTGCGCACTCCGATCATGGTGCGCTGGCCGGAGAAGGTAAAACCGCGTGTGTCGGACAAGGTGGTGAGCGCGGTGGATTTGCTCCCGACGGTTTTGGCGGCCTGCAAAGTGCCCGCGCCAAAAGGCCTGCCGGGCGTGAATCTGCTCGACGACGAAGCCGTCGCCGCGCGTAAGGCCATCTTCGGCGAGTGCTTCCTCCACACGGCCGTGGATCTCGACAAACCGGAGACGAGCCTGCGCTGGCGCTGGGTGATTTCGGAGGACATGAAACTCATCGTCCCCTCACCCAAGAACGAGCCTTCGGAAGTCGTCGAGCTCTACGACCTCAAAGCCGATCCCGGCGAGATGAACAATCTCGCGAAGGAGAAAGCCGATCGCGTGGAGAAGCTCAGGGCCACGTTGGACAAGTGGTGGAAAGGCTGAGCCAGCGCACTGCACCGCGCCGAGCGTTGACCCCCAGCCTCGCAGCACCTACTCGTCACGCACATGGCCGACGCCCCGCTTCTCGACATCCGCAATCTTGCCATCGACTTCGCCGGTGAGACGGGCACGACCCAAGCCGTCCGCGGCATTTCCCTGTCGCTGAAGAAAGGCGAAACGCTGGCCATCGTCGGCGAGAGCGGGAGCGGCAAAAGCGTGACCGGGCTCGCCCTCACGCGGCTGCTGCCCGAGCCGCCGGCGATCTACCGCTCCGGCGAGATCCTGCTCGAGGGCCGGGATGTCCTGAAAATGAAGCCGCGCGATCTCCAGCGGATCCGCGGGAAAAAGATCGCCTACATCTTTCAGGAGCCGAGCACTTCGCTGAACCCCGTCTTCACCATCCGCAATCAGATCGCCGAAGCCATCCGGCTGCATCGGCCCGAGGTCACCGACATCGACTCCGAGGTGGTGAAGTATCTCGACCTCGTCGGCATCGTGAACCCCGCGCAACGGATGCACGATTACCCACACCAACTCAGCGGCGGCATGCAGCAGCGCGCGATGATCGCCATGGCCCTCTCCTGCCAGCCCGATCTCCTCGTCGCCGACGAACCGACCACCGCGCTCGACGTCACGATCCAGGCACAGATCATCGATCAACTGCGCGAACTCAAGCAGCGGCTCGACATGGCGATCATCCTCATCACGCACAACTTCGGGATCATCAGCGGGATCGCCGATCAGGTCGCGGTGATGTTCCGCGGGAAGATCGTCGAATACGGCGCGACGCGGGAAGTGCTCACCAATCCGCAGCACGCCTACACGAAAGCGCTCATCCAGTGCATCCCGCAACTCGGCGCCCGGCGTGAGCGCCTCACGACGATCGATCACGAAGCGCTCGACGCGGCGAGTCTGTAGCAGCGGCGTCCGCGCAGCGTTGCGGGAAGGCGGCGGGGACGCCGCCTGGCACGCCCTGCGGTGAGACGCCGCAGCTACTTCACACCGCGGAGCCGC
>JANPIS010000049.1:0-22314 GCA_031425095.1 Chthoniobacteraceae bacterium | reverse complement strand
GACCCGCTCCACAAGGTGACGATCATCCCGCGCGGTCCGGCACTCGGTCTCACGATGTATCTCCCGGAAGGTGACAAGTACACGAACCGCAAGAAGGAGCTGCTCGATCGCCTCGTGGTCATCATGGGTGGCCGGGTGGCCGAGGAGATCATTTTCGGCGACGTGACGAACGGCGCCGGTGGCGACATTCAGCAGGCGACGAACATCGCCCGCAAGATGGTCTGCGAATGGGGCATGAGCGAGAAGCTCGGCATGGTCGAGTACGGCGAGCATCAGGACTACGTGTTCCTTGGCCGCGACTTGAACCGCTCCCGCGATTACAGCGAAGCAACCGCGCAGCAGATCGACACGGAAGTCCGCAAGTTCTGTGACGATGCCTATGTCCGCGCGACGAAGTTGCTCAGTGACAATCGCGAGAAGCTCGTAGCCATCGCCAAAGCACTGCTCGAATACGAGACGCTCGATGGGAAAATGATCCGCGACTTCATCGACCATGGCCGGATGCTCAACCCACCCCCTGCGGTGACCAGCAAGCGCCCGTCCTCCGAGCCGCCGCCGCTGCGGGAGAAGGATGTGGACGTCGCGCCGGATTACCCGCCCGGCCTCACCGAGCAGCCCGCGTAAGCACTGCTGCCGCCGGTCGGCAGTTCACACCGCGATCTCCGCAGCCTGGAGGGCGGCGATCAGTTCGCCGTGCCGCTCGTGATGGTAGTGGTGCGTGTGGAAGCCGAGACTGCGGGCGGTTTCGATGTTTGGCAGTAGATCGTCGATGAAGAACGTCGTCACCGGCTCAATCCCCAGCTGGCGGCAGGCGATGCGATAGATCTCTGGGTTTGGTTTCGACGCTCGCACTTTGTGGGAGTAGATGCCGCCGCAGAAGTTCTGGAACACCGGATAACGGCGGAGAAAGAAATCGACGTGGATGTCGTTGGTATTGCTCAGCAGGTAGAGCGGATACGCAGGTTGAAGTCGGCCGATCAGCTCCGACATCGGTTCATTTTCATGAAAGATGTCTTCAAACGCAGAGATGAAGTCCGCTTCTGTCCCGCGGTAACGCAGCACATCGATCGCGGCACGGAGAAATGACGCACGGTCGATCTGCCCATCTTCGAGCATGAACTTCACGGGCTCGAGCCGCGTGAGGAGATCGGTCGGATCATCGGTATCCGTCTGCGCTGAGAGTTTTCGCAGTGCGATGGTGAAATCGAAGCGGAGGATGACGTTGCCGATATCGAAGAGGAACGCGCGGATCATGGACGGGAGTGGGATGCGACGGGTGATGAGGTTGAACGATAGCGGACGAGGATGTGCCGATGTGCAGTAGCCAGGAAGCGTTACTGGTTTGGCGTGCTGCCGAGGACGTAACTCGCGATTTGCAGAGCGGCGTCAGGACGCGAAAGGCGGGTGATGTTCGTCACCCAGTAGCGCCACTGGGCGGCATCCTGGGCGAAGGCCTCCTCGACGGCGGTGGCGAGTGCTTCGGGCGTGGTGGCGAGGCGCCCGCAATCGTTGTCAAAAAGCAGGCGGGCGTTGCCCTCCTCCTGACCGGGCACCACGCCGGTGAGCAGCATCGGGGTGCGCGCAGCGATCGTCTCCTGCACGGTGGCGCCGCCAGCTTTGCCGATCAGCAGATGGTGGTTGCGGAGCAGAGTCGGCATTTCATTCGTCCATCCGTGCAATTCGATCGGCCTGCCGAGTTCGCGGGCGATCGCTTCGAGTTTCGCCGCGAGCACGGTATCGCGACCGGTGGTGACGGTGAGGTGCAACGGATCGATCTGGAGCAGGTGGCGCACGATGGCTGGCGCGAGATCCGGGCGCGCATTGACCATGTAGAGCACGCGTGGCGGTGTGCTTGTGCCGGGATCCGCACGCTCGATTTTTTCCAGCGCGAAACGCGGCTGTACGGGGAATCCGAGCGTTTGAATCTGTGCGGGTGCGACACCGAGATCTCTGAGCACCCGGGCAGTGTCCTCATTCGCCACGATGAAGGAATCGCTCGGTGCAGTGAGCCAGACGCGATTCACGGTAATCGAGTCCGTGATGACCGTGTGCAGGGAAAAAGGCCGCGGCTTTCCAACGGGATACAATCGGGCAAGCACGTGAGCATAAACCGGATACACGGAAACAATCGCGGTGGGTTGCTCACGTGCGATGAGTTCGGCGAGTCCGCGTTTCAGAGCGCCGAGAAAGGGCATCGTGAGCGCCAAGAGCGGAGTGCGGTCCAGCAGCGAGTAGATGGCGGCCCAAACCCGCGGTGCGCGGTTGATGAGCATAACGTAGTTCCGCCGCGCCTGCTCGTGCGCGGCGCCGTAGGTCGTCGCGAAAAGATCGTGGAACTGCGCATCCACGGTATCCGGGGCGAGATGCTGAAATGCTGCCTGGAGTCCACGCGCGGCAGCGTTATGGCCTTCACCGTATCCAGCGCTGAGGAGGAGAATTTTCCGCATGAGGACGCGGAGAGTGTGGGAAAAACTCGAAACGGGAAACCCGAAAGCGGAATTGAAGCCCCCTGCGATTCTCAGCTCCCAGATTTCGGCCCCGCAAAAGAATCCGTGATTTCCGACCGTCGATCGCTAGTTTCAGCGGTGTTCATCCCCGCCATGAAAAAATCAGCCTTCACGCTCATCGAACTCCTCGTCGTCATCTCGATCATCGCGATCCTCGCCAGTATCGCCGTGCCGGTCTTCAGCAAGGCGGTCGAGAACGGCAAGGCGACCAACTGTGCGGCGAACCTCCGCCAGCTCGCCATGGGCACGGTTGCCTATCAGAACGACAACGAGGATCAGATGTTCCCGGCCAGCGGTTCGTGGCCGATCACGCTGCACAGCAAGTATGTCCAGAACTGGAAGGTCTTCCGCAGTCCCTTCGACAAGCGTCCCGAAATCGAGACGGATTCCGCTCCCGTCAGTTACGGAGTGAACCAGAATCTTTTCGACCAGCTGACGTCGAAATTCCAATCGCCTTCGCAGCTGGTGCTGATGGCCGGAGCGCCTGCCTCCGGCACTGACTTGAAGTTTAACGGAACGGCCAGCAGCAATCCTTCCGTGACGCCCACCGGCGGCGCTAAATCAGGGACGCATAACAATCGGAGCAAGATCAATGTGGCCTTTGCCGATGGGCACACCGCTACACTCAGCGCCGCGGAGTTTTCGAATTCCTCGGACGTCGAAGGCCGGAAGCGCTGGTATCCAACCGGAACCGCCACGACCGAGTAGCAGTTGCCTCAGGGGAAAAGTCCGCGGCTTTTCTTCGCCGCGAGTACACGCTCGACTCCGATGGCCATGGCCGCCATCCGATGCGTGATCCGTTCTTCCTTGGCGCGCTTGATCGTCGCCGTGAAGGCTTGTTCGAGAATGCGGAAGAGTTTGTCCATGACCTCGCTCTCGTTCCAAAAAACATTCTGCAGTCCCTGCACCCACTCGAAGTAGGAGACCACGACGCCGCCGGCGTTGCAGAGAATGTCGGGGATCACGAAGACCTCCGCCCAGCGTTCGGCGAGGATGCGATCGGCGGCGGGAGTCGTTGGGCCATTCGCGCCCTCGGCGAGAATGCGGCAACGCAGCTTGCCGGCATTGTGCTCTGTGATCACCGCCTCCACCGCTGCCGGCACGAGCACGTCGCACTCGAGGGTCAGGAGGTCATCCGCTGGGATTGGATTTGCGCCCGGGAAATCGCGCAGACTGCCGTGCTCCGCCGCGTACTTCTCCGCCCCGCCGACGTCGATGCCCTCTTTCCGATAGTAGGCGCCGTATTGATCGCTCAGGCCGATCACCTTCATCCCACCTTTGTAAGCGAGTCCCAACGCCGCCACAGAGCCGACATTGCCAAAGCCCTGGATGACCGCGGTGCAGCCTTCCGGTTTCATCTTTAAGACATTGAGTGCGCGCTCCACCAGATACACCACGCCGCGACCGGTCGCTTCGCGTCGTCCCACCGTGCCGCCGGCGGCGATTGGCTTGCCCGTCACGATGCCAGGCACGGAGTGTCCCATGTAGACCGAGTAGGTGTCCATGAACCAGGCCATGACCTGCTCATTCGTACCCATGTCTGGCCCCATGATGTCGGTGTGCTCGCCGACAAAGGGAATCATCTCCTGCATGTAACGGCGGGAGAGGGATTCGAGTTCGCGCGGAGAGAGCTTCCGCACATCCACCGCGACGCCGCCTTTCGCTCCGCCATAAGGTAAGCCAGTGAGCGCGCACTTCCAACTCATCCACATCGAGAGCGCCGCGACTTCCCCGAGCGTGACCGACGGATGGAAGCGCGTGCCGCCCTTCGTCGGCCCGAGGGCGAGGTGATGCTGCACGCGGTAGCCTTGGTAAGTGACGATGCGCCCGTCGTCATGCCGCACCGGTAGCGTCACGGCCATGGCGCGCTTCGGATGCAGCATCCGCTCGCGCAGATTTTCATCGATCTGAAGGTAATCGGCGACGATCTGGAACTGCTCCGTGGCCATCGCGTATGCCGGGTCGTCGTAGATGTTCATAAGAAGCGGAAGAGTGAGCGATGTGGCGGAGAATGCCGAGCCGCGTTTGCTACGACTTGAAGTCCCGCATTTGAAATGCGACCGCGCCGATGATCACCAGCGTGACATCCACGCCGAGCAGGTAGGCGTAGTCTTCGACCATGCGTGGCCAGGGAATCGGGGAGCGGTAGATGTCATACCAGGCGTCGATGTGCGTGGTGATGAACCATGGCTTGATCGATTCAAAATAGGGGATGCGTTGAAAGATCGAGTCCGCCATGAAGTAAGTCAGCGTCGAGATGGTCGCGGCGGCGGGGTTCATATTGAAGCAAGAGAGCGCGAAGCCGAGCGACGCGACGCTGGTGCAACTGAGCGCCAGCAGCGGCAGTGAAGCCAGGTAGCGAATCAGGCCTTCCTGAAAATCGTAGAGGACGAAGAGCTGCTGCATCGGCTGGAAGGCGAAGAAGCCACCGATGCCCTGCCGCAATAGACCGACCGCGAGCGACGTGAACCCGATAAAGAAGATGAGCGCGAAGGTGTAGATAAGGCAGGCGAGATATTTCAGCATCAACACGCGCAGCCGGGAGACGGGGCGGCAGAGCGTCATGCGCAGCGTGCCATCCTCGACTTCCTTCGCCACGACATCGCCGGCGACGAGCGCGATGTAGAGGCCGCCGAGGAGAAAGGTCGTCCAGAAGACGATCTGGAAGGCGAGGGTGATGCCGGAGAAGTACTCCTCGAAGCCGTAGCCGGCGCGCTCGATGAGACCCTTCCACGAGCGCTGCACCTTCGGTAACTGAAAAAGCACGAGGATGAGGATCTCGACGCCGAGGAATGCGCCGAAACCGATGTAGGTGCGCTTGCGGGCGAAGAGCTTCCAAAGCTCGCCGCGCAGTTGGCGAAGGGCGAGGGTCATACCGTTTGGTGGCCTCCGTTCGCATGCGACATCTCGAGGTACACCTGCTCCAGATTCCGCCGCGTCGGCTCGACGGCGCTGATTTTTACCTCGGCTCCGACCAGTCTTGCGACGAGGTCCGCGACGGCGACCCCATCATCGAGGACGACTTCATTTTCGCCCGCGATGCGCACGCCCGTCGCAGCTCCAAGAAGCGCCGCTGCTCGGGTCCAGTCATCGACCTCGAAGCGCACCCGCCGCTGTTCCGCACCGAGTTCGCTCCAGCGACCGTCGAAGATCTTTCGGCCGCGATTGAGGATCGCGACGCGGTCACAGAGTTGCTCGACCTCGGAGAGCAGGTGCGAACAGAAGAGCACGGTGATCCCGCGTTCGCGGTTGAGCCGCTTGATGAGCTCGCGCATCTCGTGGATGCCCTCTGGGTCGAGACCGTTTGTGGGTTCGTCGAGCAGGATGAGATCCGGCGCGGGCACCAGCGCCTGCGCGAGGCCGAGGCGCTGGCGCATACCCTGGCTGTAAGTTTGTACCCGATCGTGGATGCGCGCCGTGAGCCCCACGGTTTCCACTGCATCCTCGATCTCGCGACGCGTGGCCGCGGCGGAGAAGCTCGCGAAGATTTCCAGATTCCGCCAGCCGCTCATGTAGTCGTAGAAGCGTGGAGTTTCGAAGATCGCGCCCGTCTTTGCGAGCGCGGTCGCACGCTCGTTCTGCACGCTCACACCGCCGATGAAGGCTTCGCCTGCCGCTGGGTGCACCTGGCCGAGCAGGATGCCGAGCGCGGTGCTTTTGCCCGCGCCATTGTGGCCGAGCAGTCCGAAGATTTCCCCGCGCGCGACCGTGAGCGACAGCCCATGCAGCGCCGGCTTCCCCTTGAAAGCCTTCCGCACGTCGCGCAGTTCGAGCATGGGAGCGGCGTCCGGCATCAGTGGCGCGGAGCTTTCCGAGGGGCCTGGCGGGCGGCAACTCATTTGTCGGTGAAGAACTTGATGTCCTTGGTCACGTGGCCGTCGGCGTAGAGCAGGTTCACCTTGTCTTCGAGGTAAGGGTGGAAGCCTTCCTTGTCGCCGAGGATCGGGATGCGGCTGTGCTCGGCGACCTTGCCGAGGAAGTTCAAGTCCGCGACCGCCTGGCCGTTCAGCGCGACATTCCAGTGGTAGCTCGTGCCGGTCTTGCGCGCGAAGCCTGCCTTGTCGGCCGGGCAGGCGAAGACGTTTCGATCGGGAAGGTATCGATCGAGCGTATTGTCGATCACCGGCGCTTCTTCACGGAGGTCTTCGCGCGCTGCCTTCAGCGTCGGCATCGTGTTGTTGTTCTCCGTGAGGTAGGCACTCAGCGCCATCCCGAGCTGGCGCAGATGTCCGAGGCACTTCGATGCGTTGCCGCTCTCCAGCACACGGCTCCCGATGGGAATGATGATCGCGGCGAGAACGCCAATGAGCGCGATCACGACGAGCAGCTCGATGAGCGTGAAACCCGCCCGCGCTCTGCGATTCGCCTTCACCGGAGGCTCTGCAGATTCTTCTGCATCTCCTCGATGAGTGGTGCCACGTCCATCTTCGTCTCCGCGCTCGCTTCGCTGTAAAAGCTCTTGAAGCCCTGCTCGATGATCTTCTCCGCTGCGGCATCGCTTTCCCCACCTTGCGGACGTTCATTGCCTTCGCGCTCCCGCATTTCCTTGAGCGTCTTGTTCACGAACTGCTGCCGCTTCGGTCGCTCCATTTTGTTCAGCGCTTCCATCATCTGCTTGAAGCCGGTGGGCAGCGTGAGATCGAGAAACCGATCCTGCTCGGGCGGCGTCAACGTTTTGAAAAAGCGGTCGAGCTTCCGGCTCACGCGCACCTCGCGCCGGTCTTCGTAGCTGAGCCGGTTGAGCTGGTCGGCGACTTTTTCGATCGCCTTGTCGCGCGCGTTCGCCGGCTGGCCTTCGAGCTGGAGCGTCTCGATGTGCTTGGTCAGCGATTCCGGCGTCACTTTCTTGCTCCGCGCCCAGAAGATCGCGCCACCCACGACGAGCCAGATGGCAGCGAGAAGAAGGACGGGTTTGAGCCAGAAGAGACGCATTGAGGAGAAGGTAGCGTCGGGCTTCAACCCGCAAAAGCCCTGACTGGCGCAAAAAATTCCTCTCGTACCCAAACGGCATCGATCGTGCGAGCGATCCGAAGCCTGGATCCCAGCGATTCGCATTTGTGTCCACAGTCCTTGGCCGTGGCTGGCGCTTGCCACGCGGGAAACTCACTCGGAATCCCCGGCCCATACCTCCAGATCAAGGCTCCGCAGTGAGCACCACGCGGAAGCCTACGGTCGGGTTGCGGGAAGTTTCACCGAAGCGCTCGCGGGCCGACCACCAGATCGGTCCTTTTTGTCCGATGGCATAGGATGCTCCGCGCATGGTCCTTTGTGCCGGCACGATGGGATTCTCCAAGTCTGCGCACAATTCCCACACATTGCCGCCGAGATCGAAGAGGCCAAATCGATTGGCTGCGAAGCTGCCCACGGGAGCGGTCGTCGGGAAGTTGTCGTGGTAACCTTTGATCACCGGGTCACTGCACTCTTCGCCGCTGTAGTTCCCGGCACCACGAGGCGGCGGCCAGTCCTTGCCCCACGGAAATTCCTGCACCTTGCCGCTCTTTTCGATCGGCGTCTTTCGCTTCGGATCCTCGCGCGTGGAGCTCCCGATGGCCCGCGACCATTCGTGGTCCGAGGGCAGGCGATACCGCTCCGTTGCGCGGATCAGCCCGACCCTCCGCTCGCGCTCGGTGAGCCACGCGCAAAAGGTCTGGGCGTCTTTCCAGTTCACGTTCCCGGCGGGATGCGTCGGCCCTTGTTCAAAAGCCGGCTTCGACCACGCGCACTTGGTCTCGTTGACAAAGACCTCAAAGTCCTGCATCCGCGTTTCCCACACGCTGAAGAGGACTTTGTACTGGCCGCTCGGCCCTCCGGTGATCGGCACGGGCACAAATTTCATCCCCAGCGTGTTGACGAAGGGGCGCTTGATCTCCGCCAGCGTGAAGGAGTTTTGGTTCGGTTGCGGCGCGGGAGTCGCGGGGGTCGCGATGGCCGCAGCGCCGGTCGCAGAGGGCGACGCGGTGTCAGGCGGCAGCCAGGCTCTCGCTAGATCGTCGCGACGTTTCTTGAGCACCAGGGCATCGTCCAGGCGCTGGCGCTGGGTGAGCGCGGTCTCGTTTTGGGCAAGGATGGCGTCGTAAGCTGCGTGCAGCGTTTTGGCTTTCGCGGCCCGGTCTTGTTCGAACCGCGCCAGCTTCTGCTGAAAATCCGCACGCAAGGCGCGGATCGCAGGCAACGCGCCGGTGTCGGGCACCGCGCTTTTGCCTCCTTTCTCGAAAGTCTGGCGTTCGTCGCGCCAGACCAGCGCCTCCGCGAGCTGGCCGGCCGCACTGGCCTTCGTCATCCCGGCATCGAGCGCCGCGAGGTAGCGCTTCCGCAGTTCCGCCGCGCCATCCTCGTAAGGTTTCACCGCGTCCTTCTGAAACGCCGCCTGCTGTGGCGCATCCACCTGCGCGAGCCACTTCTCGATTTCGTTCTGCGGTTTCGGCGCGGAGTTCGCGTTCGCTGCCGAATTTACCATTGGCGCGGCCTTTGTGGTGTTGGAGGGCGCTGCTCCGCCAGCGCCCATGCTTCCTGGGGCGGCTGCCGAGGAAGTTTGGGACGCGACGGAGCGCGTCGCTCCAGACAGTGCGGCGCCGTCGTCGTCCCACTCCACGAGGAAGCCGATGCGTCGGTCTCCGGTGCGCTGCGTATGCTCATGCCAGGCCACCGTGCTGCTTCGCGGTTCACGCCAGAGGACGAGCGCGGTGGGGAAGTCGTCGCCGGGCGGCGCGCCGCCCGGGCGGTTCTGCGGCAAGGCGGAATACTTGAACGGTTCGCCCGTGACCCATTGCCAAGGTGCATCCGCCCTTTCGCGGAAAGCGCCGAGGTAGAGGTTCTTTGTTTCGGGCACCTGGTCGGCAAAGGCCAGGCGGACAAACTCGTCCTCCTCCTTGCTGCTGATCGTCACCAGGTGGCCGCCCATGGCTTCGGCCTTGGCCTTGGCGACGTCCCATTTCCACGCTCCTGGGATCATCTGATACCGATGCCCACCGAAGGTGCGCACCTCACCGCCAGGCTGCGGTGTCTGCGCCGCGGGCGCACTACCGCCGAAGTCGAGGTATTCGATCGACGTGATGGGGATCTGGACGCCCTGCGCCCCCAAGCCGACGCCAAACGTTCCGCTGCCCAGGCTGTCGTCGCGCGATTCCAGCAGCACGGTGCCTTGCAGCTTCACCGTGAAGCGGTCGCCCACCGCGCGCACTTCCAGTTCGTATTCCTCGCCCGGCTGGAGCGGCGCGGGCAGTTTGCGTTTCACCACGGCTTCCTTGTCGTTCAACGCATTGAGGGGCTTTCCTTCCGAATGGCGGTTCAGCCCGACTTCGTCGCCGCCGATCAGCACTGAGCTCTGGTAGTAATTCTGTGGCGGATCGTTCCAGCGCACGATGATGGCAAGATTGCGTCCATCCTTCGTGTTGCTGAAGACGGAGCGGATTCGCACCGCACCATCGCGCCGCGGCCCGGCGGCAAAGAGCGTGCGCCCCTGGGCCTGAGCGATCCAGCCATCTCCGGTGGGGCGCAGCATGGCGTTGCCCTTGAAGTTCGCATCCTGCCGCGCATCCACCCACTTCTCCTCCGCCGGAGCCGCGCTCGCGGACGGCCCGGCGGCGCTGGCGGCTGCGGGGGCGAGGACGACGCGGAGGCCGATGGTTCTGCTACTGGCAGTCGGCGCTGCGGAACTGCGATGCGAGGAGCCAAGCTCGACGCGGCTGCTGCTCATCCATGATCCCCCGCGCGTCACCCGGAATCGCTTCGCCCCATCGGCCCACTCCTCACACAGTTCGCTAAGATTACCGCCGAGATCATGCAGGCCCAAGCCATTCGGCGGGAACGAGCCCGCCGGAGAGAGATGGGTGAATGAATCTTTGTAGCTTTCGATGAAGCCCTGGATGCCCTGGAGGTGGGCCGGCGCGTTGTCCGACCCCGCATAAGCGCGGACTTCCTCACCCGCGTAATTGCCCGCGCCCGCCGTCGGCGGCCACGCACTACCCCATGGGAAGACATCTGTGAGTTTCTTACTCTTCTCCGCTGGCGTTTGCGCCGGGTCTTCCCGGTCGCCGATGCCCACCGCGCAGCTCCACTCGTGATCACTCGGCAGCCGATACCGCTCATTCGCCCCGAGCTTTCCCGCCTGGCGCTCTCGGTCTGTAAGCCAGGTGCAAAAGTAGGTCGCTTCCTGCCATCTCACCGTCACCGGATCAGTGGCGCTTTTCCTCGCGAAGTCCTCGATCCATTTCGTGTTGTTCGTGTCCTTGGCAAACTCTCGAAAGTCCTGCACCTGCGTCTCCCACACGCTGAAGAGCACGCGCTGCCCGCCCGTCGGCCCGCCGGTGATCGGCACGGGGACGAACTTCATGCCGAGCGTGTTCACGAAGGGCGCGTCCTTCGTCGCGGTGGCGGGGGTGGGCGTAGCGGCGGCGTCCCCGCCGCCGGTCGTTTGGGCGGCGCCCTCGCCGCCTACCCGCGGCGAGGACGCCGCGGGCACTGCCGGCGACGAGGACGTCGCCGCTACGCCTGCGGCGTCGCTGGCGCGCTGCGGTTCCTTTTTCCCCCAAACGAAAACCAGTGCGGCGCTCAGGACGGCGAGGCACGCGGCGATGACGGCGGCGACGGGGGCTTTGGACTTTGGCTTGGGCGCAGGCTTGGGTGGCTGCGGATTAGCGCGGATGGCGTCCACGTCGGTCTTCATCTCGACGGTATTCTGGTAGCGGCGCTCGGGCTCGCTCTGCATGGCTTTGAGGACGACTTCATCGATCCGCACATCGACCTGCACTTTGCGCGAAGGCGGCTCGAAGACGCCGCGGGGGACTTCGCCGCAGAGCATCTCGTAGAGCATCACGCCGAGGCTGTAGATGTCGGCGCGATGATCGACGGCCATGCCGCGGGTCTGCTCGGGGGCCATGTAATCGGGCGTGCCCATGACGGCGCCAGTCATGGTGTGGCCCCAGTCTTCGGCGGGGTTGTTGAGCCGGGCGAGGCCGAAGTCGGCCACCTTCACCTGCGACTCGGTGCTGACCATGACATTGGCGGGCTTGATGTCGCGATGGACGACGCCTTTGCCGTGGGCGTATTGCAGTGCTTCACAGACGCCGATGATGATGGTGAGCGCCTGGGCCGGGTTGAGGCCAGGGCCGTGGATCATCTGGTGGAGATTCGTGCCCTCGACGAATTCCATGACGAAGTAGAGATGACCCGCGGTGGTCGTGCCGAAGTCGTGGACGGCGACGATGTTCGGGTGGGAGAGTTTCGCGAGGGTGCGGGCTTCGCGGACGAAGCGGTCGGCGAAGTCGCGATCCGCGCTGATTTCGAGCGGGAGGAGTTTGATCGCGACCGGGCGATCGAGCGCGATCTGCACGCCGCGATAGACCGCGCCCATGCCCCCGTGGCCGAGGAGCGATTCGATGCGGTATTGCGGGAGGATGGCGGCGAGTTCCTCGGGCTCGGGGGGAATCCAGCCGCGCGAGCCGCCGGTGGGCTGGATCGTGTTCAGGCCGCGGGCGAGGAGTTCGCCGGGGTCGAGGCCGTCGAGTTCGGAAGGAGTGGGTGCGTCGTCAGGCATGGGCAGGTGGGTTTCTGCCGCTTCCTACGGAATCCAATTCGCGAGGTTGCATCACGTTCTTTGGTTCAGGCTCGCGGAGCATCGGGCTGGAGGAATTTTCGGCCGCTCACACGCACCCGAGCAGTTCGGAGAGTTCGGCCTTGATGTTCTCCGGCGTCGGGTCGTCGAGGGTGGCGGAGACTTGCTCGAAGAGCAGCTCCCGCCAGCGCTGACGCAGGCGGAAGACGTGATTTTTCAAAGTGCCGAGCGGCATTCCGAGCGCGGCGCAGACTTCCTCGTAGCGGGCCTCGGGTTCGGGGCCGAAGCCGAGAAAGGGGCGCAGCGTGCCAAAGAGTTCCGTCTTGCTCTGCGCAGTCCATTCGGCGCGCAGGCTGGCGAGGGAGGATTCGAGGACAGTGAGCGCCCAGCGGCGCTGGAAGAGGCGGTCGGGGGTAAGGTCGTCGCGCGGTTCCGCAGCGTAGCGGGTCTCGGCGCTGGCGGCGTCGATCGACATCACGCGCCCGGCCCCGCGCTTCTCCGCCATCGCGCGATCATGGTCGTCGTGGAGATGATTCTGCGCGCAGGCGAGGAGGAAGGTGCGAAGTTTGCCCTTGGCCGGATCGGCGCCGGCGAGCGTGCGCTTTTCGACGAAGCGCAGGAAGAAGCCTTGGGTGAGATCCTCGGCATCCTCGGCGTTTTTTCCCGAGCGGCGAAAGAAGGCGTAGAGAGGATACCAATAAGCCTCGCACAACGCGGCGAGCGCAGGCCCAGCGTCGCATTCTCCGCCGTCGAGCGCCCGCCGGACGACGCTCCAGCGCGTCGTCTGGAAGGACTGTCGCTGGGGCTCGGGTTCCATGGGCGCGGGGCGCGCGTCTCGGGCGCGTCGGAGCTTGGTAGCTAAAAACGATCGATGCGGCCAGACGCATCTCCGGGGGACTCTTCGAGCGTCAGTTGCTCGCCGGGCGCTTGCGGAGCTTGCGCTTCACGAGCGCGGCAAGATCGTCGAGTTCCTCGATGCGCAGGGCGAAGGCGGTGCCGAAGAAGGCGACGCCGGCAATGGCGATGGTACCGAGGAGCGCTCCGATGCGGACCATCAGCCCAAACTGCGACCAGTCGGCGAGCAGCCATTGCTGCGCGGCGAGGCAGACCCCGGCGAGGACGGCACCAGCGATCGCGATCTTGAACAGCGTTGCCGTCATCTGGCGCGTCTCGAGCCGGCCGGTGGCGCGGTGCATGAGTGCGTAGAGGATCAGGAAGTTCGCCGTCGCGACCAGGCCTGTCGCGAGAGCGAGGCCGCGGATGCCCCATTGGAGCTTGAAGGCGAAGAGGTAGTTGAGGCCGACGTTCAGGAAGACGGCGCCGAAGCTCACGAACATCGGCGTGCGGCGGCGGTCGATGGCGTAGAAGGCGGGCGAGAGAATCTTCAGGCACGAATAGGCGCAGAGCCCGATGGCGTAGCCGCCGAGGGCGATGGCGGCTTGATCCGTGGCGTGGCCGCTGAATTTCCCATGCTCGTAGAGCAGGCTCACGATGGGGCGGGCGAGGAGGAGCAGGCCGATCGTTGCGGGGGCGGTGAGGAGGAGCGCGAGGCGCAGGCCTTTCGCGAGCAGGCTGCGGAATTCGTCGCTGCGACCCTGCGCGGCGGCGCGGGAGAGTGCGGGCAGTGTGACGGTGCCGAGCGCGACGCCGAAGATGCCGAGCGGGAGCTGCATGAGGCGGAAGGCGATGTTCAGGCGGTAGGCGGTGCCGTCTTCCAGCCATGAGGCGAACCAGGTGTTGATGAACACATTGAGCTGCACCGAACTCGCGGCAATCACCGCGGGGCCCATCTGCCGCAGGATTGTGCGCACGCCTTCGTCGCGCCACGCAAAGTCCGGTCGGAAGCGAAAGCCCACCTTTCGCAAAGCGGGCATCTGCACGCCGAGTTGCAGCGCGCCGCCGATGAGCGTGCCGCAGGCAAGACCGACGAGCGCGCGCGGTCCGAAGTGCGGGTCGATCCACCAGCCGACGGCCACGCCGCCGAAGATCGAGCCGATGTTAAAGAAGCTCGAGGCCATCGCCGGCACGCCGAAGACGTTCTTCGCATTGAGCATCCCCATGGTGAGCGCGCCGAGCGAGACGAGCAGGATGAAGGGATACATGATCCGCGCGAGCTGCACGGTGAGCTCGGCTTTGCCGGGAACGTTGGCGAAGCCCGGCGCCATGATCTTCACGAGAAAGGGCGCGATGCCGATGCCGATGAGCACGATCACGCTGAGCACGATCACCACCATGGTCCCGACCTTGCACGCGAGCTTCCACGCGGACTCGTCGCCTTCGGTCACGATCTTCTTGGAGAAGGTGGTGATGAAGGCCGTGGAGAGCGCGCCTTCCGCGAAGAGATCGCGCAGCATGTTCGGCGTGCGGAAGGCGACGGTGAAAGCGTCCATCTCCTTCCCGCCGCCAAAGAGCCACGCGAAGATCTGTTCGCGGATAAGGCCGAGCACGCGCGAGCACATCACCGCCAGGCCGACGATGCCCGCGGCTTTGGTGTTGAGTTTGTTTTCTTTCTCGGACGCGGGATCAGGCATGGGCGGCTTTGCGAAGGCGATCCATGATGGCGACGCCGAGGCCTTGCTCAGGCACGGGCTCGGCGAGGATGAGATCGAGGCCGGTTTCGTCGAGGCGGCGGAGTTTGGCGAAGAGCGTGGCGGCGGCTTCGCGGAGATCGCCGGTGGGGCTGAGGACTTCCACATTCGCGAATCCTGGAGGTGCTTCGCGGTAGGCGAGCGCGCCGATGCACCTCAGGTCGCTGGCTTGCGAGTCTGCGCTGCACAAGCCGGAGGCCTGTGTCACGAGTTGTAGCGGCGTCTTTGGTGCGTAATGGCTCGCGAGCTGGCCGGGAGCTTCGGGGTGGGATGCAGCGGAGATTGAGGATCGGAGATTGAAAAATGAAAATTGCTCCGCGGTCACGGGTCCGCTGCGGAGCAGACGCACGCGATCACCTTCCACGGCGACGATCGTGGATTCGAGGCCGTGCTCGGTGGGGCCGCCATCGATCACGAGCGAGATTCGGCCGCCGAGTTCGCTCACGACGTGCGTGGCGGCGGTGGGGCTGATGCGTCCGAAACGATTGGCGCTCGGTGCGGCGAGGGGTTTGCCAAATTCCTGAATCACGGCGCGGAAGACGGGATGCGCGCTCATCCGCACGGCGACCGTCTCGAGTCCGGCGGTGACGAGATCCGGCACGATTGAGCGCCGTGGTAGCACGAGGGTGAGCGGGCCGGGCCAGAATTTGGCGATCAGCGCATCGACGGTGGCCCGGCTCGCAGCTGGGATGTCCGTGACGCGGTCGAGCCAGTCACGATCGGGCAGATGCACGATGAGGGGATCGAAAAACGGTCGCTCCTTCGCCTCGAAGATCTTCACGACCGCGTCGGGTCGCGTCGCGTCGGCGGCGAGTCCATAGACGGTCTCAGTCGGCAGCGCGACGACTTCGCCATCGCTCAACAAATCCACGGCAGCGGTGATGTCGGTGGTGACGGCGGTATCCATCATCCGCGTTTGTAGTGGCGGTCTATGACCGTCGCACGCTTCACCGCCCCACCTCGCTGCGCTTGCCCAAAATTGGCGGCGCTCATAGAGCCGCCGCTCCAATCATCCGGCTTCTGCGCCATCACCTGCGGAGGAGCCGGTCGCGCGCGGCGCGGACCTGCCGCGCGGCATCCTCGGTGTCGCGACCGAACGCCACGAGGTGACCCATTTTCCGACCGCGGCGGGGCGAGCTCTTGCCGTAGAGGTGCAGCTTCACGTCGGGCACGCTCAGTGCGGCGGCCCAGTCGGGTTCGCCATTCACCCAGAGGTCGCCGAGGAGATTCGCCATCGCGGCGGGGCGGAGCGATTCCGTGGAGCCGAGCGGCAGGCCGCAGATCGCGCGGAGCTGCTGCTCGAACTGGCTCGTGACGCTGGCGTCGAAGGAATAGTGGCCGCTGTTGTGCGGGCGCGGGGCGAGCTCGTTTACGAGGAGCTGGCCGTCCGGCATGAGGAACATCTCCACGGCGAGCAGGCCGACGAGGCCGAGGCGCTCGGCGATCTGTCCGGCCAGCGTGCGCGCGGCGCGATCGACTTCCGGCGTGGTGGATGCCGGGACGATCGTCACGTCGAGGATGTGATTGCGGTGGATGTTTTCGCAGACGGGATAAGTCACGAGTTCGCCGTCGAGCGTGCGGGCGACGAGCACCGAGACCTCTTTCTCAAAACGCACGAACTGCTCGAGCACCGCGGCGCTTCCTTCAAAGGGCGCCCACGCTTCCGTGAGGTCGTCGCGTGCCTCGATCTTCCGCTGACCCTTGCCGTCGTAGCCGAAGGCGGCGGTCTTGAGCACGGAGGGCGTGCCGATTTTCTCCACCGCTGCGGCGAGTTCCGCGGCGCTGGTGATGTGCGCGAAGGCCGGGAGCGGGAAGCCGTTGCTTTCGAGAAATCCTTTTTCCCGCAGCCGATGCTGGCAAACGTGCAGCACGCCGGCGGACGGCCGCACGTCGCAGAATTCCTCCGCCCACGCGATGGTCTGCGTCGGCACGTTTTCAAACTCGAAGGTGAGCACGTCGATGCCGCGGGCAAAATCACGCACAGCGGCCGCGTCGTCGTAGCTCGCGGCGACCTCGCGATCGGCAAGCTGACCGGTCGGCGTGTCTTCGTCCGGCGAGAAGGTGTGGACGCGGTAGCCCATGCGCCGGGCGGCGATGGCAAACATGCGCCCGAGCTGGCCGCCACCCATGACGCCCACGGTGCTGCCGGGAAGATAAACGCGTGATGCGTTGACGGGCAGATCGTGAAACTGCGCGCTCATTCCAACGTCGCGGCGAGCACTTCCGCCGTCTGCTGGAGGCGGAAATCCCCGAGTCTCTGCCGGATGCCTTCGTCCGAAAGTGCGAGAATGCTCGCCGCGAGGATCGCGGCATTCCGGGCGCCGGCGGTGCCGATGGCGAGGGTGCCGACGGGCACGCCGCCGGGCATCTGGGCGATGGAAAGCAGCGAGTCGAGGCCCTTCAGCGCACGGCTCTCCACGGGCACGCCGAGCACGGGCAGCCAGGTGAAGGCGGCGACCATTCCCGGCAGATGTGCGGCGCCGCCGGCTCCCGCGATGATGACCTTCAGCCCGCGTCCGGCGGCATCGCGCGCATACTGCGCCATGAGATCCGGAGTGCGATGTGCGGAGATGACGCGGCGTTCATGCGGGATCTCGAGCAGATCGAGCATCTCGCCGGCATGGCCCATGGTGTCCCAATCGGACTTGCTGCCCATGATGACGGCGACGAGAGGAGCGGAAGTTGGATTCACGGTGCGGGTGTTACGGGAGGCGGTTGAGAAATAGAAGACAGAAGACTGCGGATCGAAGAGAGAGAAGCGGACGAATCGTGTTCTGTCTTCTGTCTTTTGATTTCTTTCCGCACACTCTCGGAATGTCGGCCCGCCGCACAAACATCGTCCTCATCGGCTTCATGGGCAGCGGGAAGTCGTCCATCGGAAAGATCGTGGCCAAGCGCATGGGCTTTCAATTCGTCGATACCGATGCCGTCATCGTGCAGCACGCGGGTCGGGCGATCCCGGTGATCTTTGCGGAAGAAGGGGAGGAGAAATTCCGCGATCGCGAGACTGCGGCGATCGAATCGCTGGCGAATCATTCACGGTGTGTGATCGCCACGGGCGGCGGAGCGGTCCTGCGCGAACGGAACCGCGAACTCCTGCGGGAGCTGGGCTTTGTGGTGCTGCTCGCGGCGAGTGAGGAGGTGCTGTTTGAACGCGTCTCGCGCAATGACAAGCGCCCGCTCCTCCGGACGGAGAATCCCCGGGAGACGCTCCGGCAGATGCTCGCCGCCCGGCGCGAGGTCTATGAAACCGCGGCCGAGTATGTTGTGGACACTTCACGCTTTACCCATCGGCAGTCCGCGGATGCCGTGATCGATGCGGCGCGGCGCGCCTTCTCGTGGAAGTCTGCCGAGTGAAAGAAGAACTCGCCGAGCTCGCGACGGCGCTCGGATTCGATCTCTGCCGCGTCGCGCAGGCCCAGCCGCCTCCGCACGCGGCGGAATTCCGCGCCTGGCTGGCGGACGGGCAAGCTGGTGACATGGCGTGGCTCGAGCGGAATGCGGATCGGCGGACGGACCCGGAGGCGGTGTTGCCGGGAGTGCGGAGTGTGGTGGTGCTGGGGATGAACTACTTTCAGGGGGCAGGAGACCGGGGGCAGGAGTCAGGGCGCATTGCGCGGTATGCTTGGGGTGATGACTATCACGAGCTGATCGAGAAGAAGCTGAGGACGCTGGATGAGTGGCTCGCCGCGCGCGGGGGCCGACAGCGCTGCTACGTCGATACCGGACCGGTGCTGGAGCGGGACTTTGCGGCGCTCGCCGGTGTCGGGTGGCATGGGAAATCGACGATGCTCATTCATCCGCAACTCGGGACGTGGTTCTTCCTCGCGGACATTTTCACCACGCTGGAACTCGAGCCCGACGCGCCGCTACCGGATCGCTGCGGGCGCTGCACACGGTGCATCGACGCGTGTCCGACGGCGGCCATCACCGCACCGCACCGGCTCGATGCGCGGCGCTGTATCTCGTATCTCACGATCGAGTTGAAAGGCGCGATCCCAGAGGAGCTGCGACCGCTGATGGGCGATCGCATCTACGGTTGCGACGATTGTCTCGCCGCGTGTCCGTGGAACCGATTCGCGCAGACCGGACGCGAGGCGGCCTTCGCGGCGCGGGACTTTGTGCATCGTTGGACGCTGCGCGAATTTCTCGCGCTCGACGAGGAAGGCTTCCGCGCGCTCTTTCGCAAATCGCCGGTCAAGCGGATCAAGCGCCGAGGCTTTCTCCGCAATGTTTGCGTCGCGCTCGGCAATGTCGGGACGGCGGACGACCTGCCGGCGCTACGGCAGGCCGCGCTGGACGTAGAGCCGCTCATCGCAGAACACGCGGCTTGGGCGGTCGCGCAGATTCAGCGCCGCGCGGCGCGCTGATTTTTTGGGCTAGTCACTGGTGGCAGCAGCGGGCAAAAGTCCCCGCCTCATGCCTGCCGAAGCTCGAATTTCCTCTATCTGGAAGAAGCAGAAGCTCTTCATCTCGCTCTTTCTCATCGCGGTCGGTGGGTGGTTCTTCGTGGATGGGTTTCACTTCTACCCGAAGAGCAACGAACGCTGGACCAAGTACGAAGAGTACGAGAACGCGAAGAACATGACGGGTTGGCGTGAGTACGCGAAGAGCCGCGGCTGGGTCACAGAGAAGCCGCACAAGTTTCACAAGCCGTCGGACATCGTCGCGCAGTACGTCTGCGGCGGGATCGTCTCGCTCATCGGCAGCATCGTCCTGATCTACTGGCTCACCCAGAAGGGACGGATTCTGCGGTCGGATGCGGAGGCGGTGTACACGCCGGCCGGCACGCGCGTGCCGTTCGACGCAATCACCGGGATGGGCCTCAAGCAGTGGGACTCGAAGGGGATCGCTCGTGTGCGCTATCAGCTCAACGGAAAGCAGGGGCAATTTGTGATCGACGACTACAAATTCGACCCGGATCCCACGCGTCAGATTTTTGCGGAGATCGAGGAGAAGCTGAAGGCGCGGACGCCAAGCGAGACGAACCCGTAACCCGCGCGGCTACTTCTGCGCGGCGATGCGACTGCCGTCGCCGCGGCGTTTCTGGAAAGGCGCGCTGTCCACCACGGCGTGGACGAGTGAGCGGATCTTGCCGCCGTCCTTTTTGAGCGCGCCGACGATCTTCTCGACGGTGACGGTGTCGTAATACTCCAAGCCGCGACCGATCGCGTACGTGAGCATCTTCTCCGCGAGGCAGTGGTAGAAGTCGTCGCGCCGGCTGGTGGCGAGCACGTGGGCGAGTTCCGTCGGAGTCTTGAAGGTCTCGCCGGTGATCAATCGACCCGCGGTATCGATCGGCTGGCCGCGTTCGTCGGCGCGGAAGCTGCCGCCTGCGGTGAAGTTTTCCAGCGCGAGACCGAGCGGATCCATCCTTGCGTGACACCCGGCGCAGAGTGGTGCTTCGCGGTGGACCTCCATCATCTCGCGCATGGTGAGATCGCGTCCCTGCTTCCGCGCAGCCTCGAGTTCCGGCACATTCGGTGGAGCGGGAGGGGCCGGGGTGGCGAGGATGTTTTCCAGGATGAACAGGCCGCGCTTCACGGGTGAAGTGCGGGTCGGGTTGGAAGTCACGACGAGCGTGCTGCCGTGGGTGAGCACTCCACCGCGGCGAGGACTGTCGGCTGGCAGCGTGACCTTCCGCATCTCGTTTCCCTCCACCCCCTGGATTCCGTAGAAGCGTGCGAGTGGCTCGTTCAGGAACGTGTAATCGGCGGTCAGGATTTCGCTCACCGGGCGGTTTTCCTCGAGGATGTGAGCGAAGAGCAGCTCGGTTTCCTCGCGCATGGAGCGGCGGAGGCGTTGATTGAAGATTCTCCGCGCAGCGTCGGAGTCCCGGATGCCGAGAGCGCGGCGCGGATCGATGTTCACGCCTTCGACGTCCCGCGTCTGGAGCCACTGGCCGACGAAGTTTTCCACGAACCGCTGCGCGCGCTCATCGGCCAGCAGGCGGTCGATTTGGGCGTCGAGATTCGCGCGGAGCTGATTTTTGCGCGCGAGTTCCAGCAGTTCCTCGTCGGGGAGCGAACTCCAAAGAAAATAGGAGAGCCGCGACGCGAGCGAGAACTCATCGACGGGCACAATCCTGCCAGGGTTGTTCGGCTCTGGCTGGATCTCGGCGCGAAAGAGGAAGCGCGGCGACGCGAGGATCGCCGTGAGGGCGTGGCCGATGCCGCGCTCGAAGGTCGTGCCCGGCTGCTGGCTCGCGTCCGCGGCGATCTTCACGAGGCGATTGAGCGTGGCTTCGTCCACCGGTCGACGGAACGCACGGTCGGCGAGCTGGCGCAAAATTTTCCGCGCGTAGGTCGCGCGGGCGGCGGGATCTTTCGGCGGCGGACCGTCCAAAAAGACCCGGAAATACTCCTTCGGATACTCGAGTTTGCTACCGTCCATCGGCCCCTGGAGACGCACCTGCTTGAGGTTCAGGTTGAGCTGATTTTCACCCGCGGGCGGCAGTGGTCCCGGAATGAGGTTGATGGTTAGCGTGTTCTCGCCCTTCGCGAGCATCGTCTCTCCGGAGAGCTTCAGATCCTTGCGGTAATCCCAACCGAGGCTCTCGGTATCGAGCGTGCCGCCGCCAGCGAGGAGCGCGGCTTTCGCGGTGTGCGTCGTCGCCTCGCTGGAGCCCGAGACCTGCAGCTCCACGGTGATCCGATACTTGCCGGGATCGTCGATGCGCTTGAGATAGCTGGCCGTCGCGGGTTCGGCGAAAGGGAGCGTCTTCGCGGACTTCTTCGGGTCGCTGCTGAGCTGGAACTTTCCCGGATCGATCGTCTGAGTCGGGATGCTTCCCCCCGATTTGCTGACCACTTCGCCAGCGATCTGCTCTGCCGCGGCGATGTATTTTTCCATCAGCAAAGGCGAGATGCTGAGCACGTCACCGATCGTGTCGAAGCCGTAGCCGGTGTCGTCTTCCGGAAAGGCTTCGTCGGTGTCGAACTCCAGCCCGAGCAAGTCGCGGATGGTGTGCTGATACTCCACGCGGTTGAGGCGCCGGATGGTGACGCGGCCCGGATCGGGGTTTGCCGGGTCGAGCTTGAAGACGGCCGTCTCGATCCAGCGCAGCACGCGTTCGCGCTGCTCAGTCTTCGGCTGTGGCTCGTCGGACGGCGGCATGAGCTGCGAGGTGAGATTTTTCCACACCGCGTACCAATGGACGGGATCCTGGAAGCTCGCTTCGACGCCCGCGTGCGCGTCGAAGGCGAAGTCGCCCTTCTTTGCACCGTCCCCGTGGCAGTCGTAGCAGTGATCCTCGAGCACCGGCAGGATGTCCTTCTTGAAATCGACCGCCGCATGCAGCGGCGCTATCGCAAAAAACAGGAGCGAGAAGGGCAGAAGGTTTTTCATGAAGTGCAGCGGTGGAACCGGTCTGCGCACTCCTCATTAGGACGAGTTTCCGGATTCAGCAACCGGGCGCCTCCGGCGGCATTTCTCCGCTTGCACCGCGGAGAAGCCATCATTAGTTTCCGCGCCCTCAACCGCCAGGGTAGCTCAGTGGTAGAGCAGGGGACTCATAAGCCCTTGGTCGGGAGTTCAATTCTCCCCCCTGGCACTTGTTTCGCTGCTGGCGGCGGAGCGACTTCGTCAGCTCACCCGGCCCGCCGCTCGCTTTGGCGATGCGGTAGCCGAACAAGGGCGCTTCACAGGCAGGAAAGGGGAGACGAAG
>JANPIS010000048.1:0-9669 GCA_031425095.1 Chthoniobacteraceae bacterium | reverse complement strand
ATTTTCGTCCACTCGGAGGTCCGCAGGCGAAGGTTCGAGGAAAAGGTCGATCGCCTCGCGGATATTCTGCAGAGCTTCCTCGCGCGTCTTCCCTTGCGACCAGCAGCTCTTCAGCGCCGGGCACCGAGCGGAAAAATAGCCATCTTCACCGCGTTCGATCACAACTTGAAGCGTCATGGCTGGGACGTTATTCGGCGGAAGGAAGGGGTCAATGGCGGAGCTATTCCTACTTCACCTCAGCCGGCGCCGTGACTGCCGCCACCGGCTTCTTCGCCATCGGTGGAGCGGGCTTGAACTTCGTGACGAGCGCACCGCCGATCACGGCCATGATCATGCCGACCCAGAAGAGACTCGGGACCTTGGCCAGACCGCCCGCGGGTGGCGCGACGATCAGCGAGACGATCGCATTCACGACCGGAGCGCCCGAGAAGACGATGGTCATGACGACGGCGGGGTTTCCCTTCGCGCCGAAGGCCAGGAGCACTCCGAGGGCACCGATCGCGCCGCCGACGCCCGCGATCAGCGACCACGTCACACCTTTCATCGGGTAGTTCCAGTTCGCACCGCTCAGCACGAGGATGACCAGCGGAGCGAGCACGGCGACGAGGAAGTAGGCGACGCCGACGAGCAGGAAGGCCTTCATGCGGCCATTGGCCGGATCGGCCATGCCGAGCTGTCCGGTGTGGAGAAAGATGCCGTAGGTGCCCCAGCAAACGACGGTGAGCAGGGCGAAGGCGAGCCAGGTGGTGGTGGTTTGGGAGTCGGTGGTGGGTGGCATGGTTTGGTGGTTGGTGGAGTCTGCGTCCTTTTATCGCGAATCGGACGGAAGGCGGAAGATTAAGAGGAAGAGGGGAGCAAGTCTGCTGGCGCGGCGGTGATCTGGCTGCGGATCTTTTCCGGGATCGGCACGGGCGCGAGCTTGCCGGTGGTCTTGTCCACGCTCGCGCAGACCGCGGCGATTTTGCCACGCGCCACTTCGAGGCCGTCGGCGACTTTGCGAAAAATGAATTCGTAGCGGATCGAACGCGAGCGGACTTCCGCCACGATGAGGTGAATCTCGACTTCCTCTTCAAACCGCAGCGGCGCGCGGTAATCGCACGAGGCACTCACGCGCGGCCAGCCGGTGGTCGCGCCATTTTCATGCGCGTGAATGGAGAAGCCGAGCGAGCGGAAGAAGGCGTGCTCGGTCGCTTCCATCATGCGGAAGAAATTCGCGAAGTGGACGATCCCGGCCATGTCCGTCTCGGCAAATTCGATTCGCCGCGTGAGCTTGAATTCGTGGGGCATCAGGGAGTCGGTAAGGAGCGAGGTGTCTGCGTAACAGGCCGTGGGGTCACTGGCCACTTTCACTTTTGCCGAGCAGGCCCGCAGTCTCGGCAATGAGCCGTTCCGCGAGGCGCGTCATGGTGAACTCGCGGTAGACGGAGGCGCGGCCTCGCGCGCCGAGCGCACGAGCTTCGGCGGGCTGGAGGAGCAGGGCTTCGAGGGCGATGGCGAGGTTTTCGGCGGTTGTCGATTCACTCGGGTCAAGATCGAAGAGGCGGCCCCCGCCGGTCGCTTCGATGATCTCGGGAAAGGCCGATGCACGCGGCAGCACCACAGGCACGCCAGCGGCAAGCGCCTCGATCACGTATTGACCGAAGGCTTCGCTGTAAGTCGCCGGCACCGAAAAAACGTCGAGGCTTTGCAGGAAAGCGATCTTCTCGTCGCGGCTCACATTCGGCAGCCACTCGACGTCGCCAGCGAGCCCAGCGGCGGCGAGCCTGGACTTGAGCGTCTCGACGTAGCGCGCGTCGCCATCGGTCATCGAGCCCGCGCAGCGGAGTTTCGCGTTCGGGAGGTGCCCGCGCTTCTTGAGCAGGATAAACGCGTCGATGAGCAACCCGATCCCCTTTCCCGGCACGAACCGCGCGAGATAACCGATGGTCGGTTTGGAGTTTGGAGTTTGGAGTTTGGAGTTTGGAGTTTCGTAGCCATCGAGCGACACCCCATTTGGAATCACGCGCATCCGCCGCGCGCTTTCCTCCGCTCTCCACCCGAGCCGTTTCGCCATGAGTTCAGCAAAGTAATGACTCGGCGCGACCCACGCATCCGCGTCGCGCATCCGCTCGCCGAGCAGCGTCCACACGCGCTCGCTCCAAGGTGCGCCGAGTCCGTCGATAAAGGTGTCTTCGCCCTGCAGGAAGCCGATCACTGGCACGCCGAGCGCCTGCTTGATGCGCCGCGCGAGTCCGGCCTGGAGCGCCGTCGAGAGCCACACTGCCTCGGGTTGGCCGTGCTCGCGCAGCCACGCGATCAGTTCCTCGATTTCGCCCGCCTGATTGCCCTGCTCGCCGCGCAGCATCGAGAGCGTCATCTCCGCGACATCCGGCCCGCCCGTCTTCGCTGCGGCCCTTCCCGCGAGCAGCTTGAGTAGTCCGCGCTGGGAGAGCAGACGATCCAGCCAGCGCGGCATGTGGCGGAGCAGCGCCACCTTCTCCCTCAAGTAGGTGCTCACGCCGCCGAAGAAGATCGGCGTCTGTGGAGTCGCCGCGTCCTCGTCCAGCGTCAGTGGGAGATACATCGGCATCATCAGCGCGAGGTGGCCCTGGCGGATGAGTTCCTTGGCCAGCGCATTGTCGCGCATACAGACGCCGCAGTGGTAGCTGCCGGTGCCGGGAGTGAGGTGGACGATGTTCATCTGGCGCGAGTGGGCCAGGCGATGAAGGGGAGAAAACGCCAAACGCCAAACTTCAAACACCAAACTTCAAATGCCCCGCGAGGACACGACGCTCGTGCCTCCTCCGTTTGGTGTTGGGCGTTTGAAGTTTGGCGTTTGAAGTTCCGACCGTTCATCGCGCTTGCAGGTCGTAGCAGATCACCCGCGCCTTCGTCCCTCCGCTGCCGGGTTGGTTTTGGCAGATGAAGAGCTTGCTGCCGCTGATCACCGGCGGCGTCCACGTCTCGGGAGCGTGAAAGAGTTTCGCCTGCACCAGCACCGTCGCGCCTTTCGGCGTGAGATCGAGCCAGGCGAGGTCGCCGTTTTCGCCGAGGCAGAGGAAGGCGCCATCGGCGCGGATCAAGGAAGCGCGCTGGAATTTTCCGCCGAGGTCCGCGCGCCACCGCTCTTTGCCCGAGGCAATCTCGAAGCAGGCAAACTCGGCATTCTGCTGATGCATTCCGACGGAGCCGTAGAGGTGCCCTTCGTACGCCACGGCCGTGGTGAGATACGGGTCGAACTTCTTCGCGGTCCACGCGGGCTTGGCGGAAAAGTCCGGTGCGATTTCCACGCAGAGGCCGCCCTCGGTGTACGCTTCGGCGATAAAGACGCGGTTTCCGGCTACGACTGGTGCGGAGACATTGACGCTGGCAAACATCTTCGCGCGATGCGGCGTCGCGCTGAGCACGGCGCCGGTCTTTGCGTCGATGACGAGGAGGCCGCCGGAGGGCGTTTCTTCCATGCCGCCTTGGAAAGCGAGGATGCAATCGCGGCCGTGGATGCGCGCCGGGATGGGCGAGGAGTAACTCGAGCCCCAGGCGTGTTTCGCGGCCCACAGCTCCTTTCCGGTCGCGACGTCGAGCGCGACGACCGACTTCTGGTCCTTCGTGCCGAGCGAGACGATCAGGCGATCGCCGAGCACGAGCGGCGTGCCGCCCTGGCCGAAGAAGGTCGGCAGCAAGTCGTAGTCCTTCGCGAGATTGCGCTGCCAGATGACTTTGCCCGTCCCGAGATCGAGGCAGTGCAGGCGACTGGAAAGTCCGAGCGTGAAGATGCGTCCGTCCGCAATCGTCGGATTCGTGCAGGGGCCGGAGCCGCCGCCGTATTGCGGAGTAAAGGGCGCGTCGTATTCGTGCCGCCACAGCCGCTCGCCAGCAAGCGCGTCGAGCGCATCGACGATCTCCTTTTTCCCCTCAGCGTGGAAAATGACCACGCGCCCGCCACTGATCGTCGGCGTGGAGTGGCCCGCGCCTTTCGCATACTCCCAACGCTTACGCGGACCTTCCGCCGGCCATTCGTGCAACAGACCGCCTTCGGCGGAAGTGTTGTCGTAGTTTGGCCCGAGGAAGTGCGGCCAATCAGCGGCCAGCGAGGTGGCCCCGAAGAGGCAGAGCAGCAACCCGAGCCGCACCCTCATGCGGCGACGGGCGTCGGCGCACGACCGTGCGCAAGCGGCGGCGGGATCTCGGCGAATTCCGCCATCGCGGTGTGCAGATCGGTGAAATCGAGTTCGAACAGATCGCCGATGAGCGAGTCGGTGAGACGACCGCGTTGATCGGGATACGCCTTGATCATTTTCCCGAAGGAAAAGTTCTCGTCGTAGAAGGCATACACGACCTTCCGCATATTCTCGATGCCGCGGCAGAGCGTCTCGCCGTAGCCAGCGAATTGCGCGGCGCTCACGTCGCCCGCAGTGAGCGCGGCGTCCACGGCGTCCGCGGCAAGTTCACCGCTTTTCAGTGCGAGGAAGACGCCGCTGGAAAACACGGGATCGAGGAAAGCGAAGGCATCGCCTGCGAGCAAGAGGCCGTCGGCGGCGCAGTACTTCGAGCGGTAGGAAAATTCACTCGTCACCCAGTATTCGCCGAACTGCTCGCCGATGCTCAGGTGGTCCTTGATCCAGGCGTTGCGTTCGATCTCGCGCGCCATGATCGCGGCGGGATCTTTCGATTCGGAGAAGAGGTAATCTTTCTCCGCGACGATGCCGACGCTGACGATGTCATCCTTCAGCGGGATGTACCAGAACCAGCCCCGTCCCTGCACGTAGGCGACCGTGGTGTTGCCCCCGTCGATCCCGGGGTCGCGCTTGGCCCCGCGATAGTAGGTCCAGATCGCGAGCTTGTTCAGCTGCGGGTCCTTCACCCGCCAGCCGTCGCGCGCCGTCGCGACTTGCTCGCGGCCGGAGCAATCGATGGTGATCGGCGCGAAGACCTCGAACTTCATCCCATCCGCGCCCTTTGCCTCGACGCCGATGACTTTGCCGCTGTCGTCTTTCAGCATCCGCGTGACCGGCGTCTCCTCGCGGACTTCGGCGCCTTTGCTGCGCGCGTTGTTCAACAGCATCACGTCGAAATCCGCGCGCTCCACCTGCCAGGTGATCGCGCTCGGATGATCGTAGTGCTGGAAGAAATAGAACGGCTGCGACTGGCGTCCGTCGGGCGTCACGAACTGCACACTGTACTTCTTCGTGTAACCGATCCGGTCCATCTCGTCGATCAGGCCGAGCCGGTTCAGCGAGAACCAGCAAAAGGGCATGAGCGATTCGCCGATGTGGTAGCGCGGGAACTTTTCCTTCTCGAGCACGAGCACGCGGCGGCCCTTCTCCGCGAGCAAGGCCGCAGCCGTGGAGCCAGCAGGGCCGGCACCGATGACGATCACATCGTAGTTGGAGTCAGTTATCATACGCGTGCATACGGGTTCGTCGGGGAAGCGCTTATGGACGCAGCACTTCTACGATCCGCGCGAGGACTTGATCGCGCTCGCCGAGCAGGACATTGCAGCGACCGTAGAGCGTGTGCGCGCCTTCGAGTTCAAAGTGCGCGTCCATCGCGGAGTCGGGCGCGAGCTTGAGGAAAGCCCGCGGCTCGCTGCGGTAGCGGACGGCGTGGCGATTGAGCAGCCCACCGAGCGGCTGCCGGCCTTCAAGGATGAGCGAACGCAGCGGCTCGGCAAACTCCGCGAGATCGATCGCGATCGCGCCGTATTCCACCGGCAGCCCGGAGTCCTGCGCGCAGAGGAGCACCTCGCGGCGATACGTGTCGCCTTCCTCTTCGGAATGCAACACGCGGAGTTTCATCGCTGCGCCGTGGAATTTCTCCAGCCGCGAGGTCATGTCGCCATGGTGCACGAGCAGCGCGCGGTACGGCCCCGGCATTGCGTCGCTCTTGATCAGTTCAAACGGCGGAAGCACCTGCCCGCTGAGACGGAAGAAGTGCGAGAGGGGGTAAAGGGCGTCGCTCTGGGAGGCGCGGGCGGTCATGTGTAGCGGGCGTTGCGATGCTGGGGCAGGAAGAAGGCGTGGAGGATCACGTCCACCTTGAGGAGTGCCTCGCGGGTGAGCACCAGCCAGTCGCCATGCTCGGAGAGCAGGCTGCGGCGTTTGAGTTCGGTGATGGGCTCGTGGAAGCGCTGCGCGATCACGACGCCGAATTTCTCCTGAAAATAACTCTGGCTCACGCGCCCAAGTTTCAACTGCAGGATCAACTCGCGAATCATGCGCTCTTCGGCAGTCGTCACGAGCGAACGGCCGATCGGAAGATCCCCGCGTTCGACCGCGGCGGTGTAGCTCTCGAAGTCGGGCAGATTCTGAAAATGCACGCCAGCGACGTGGCTGAAGCTCGCGACTCCGAGGCCGAGCAAGTCCGCGCCCTGCCAGAGAAGATCGCGGTAGAGGAATTTGGTCTTCTGCGGGTCGCGCACGGCCGTGGTCGCGCTCGTCACGGTGTAGCCGTTCTTTTCCAGCGCGCTGAACGCCTCCTCGACCCACCGGCGCTTGGTGTGCCAGTCGGCGACGGGCGCCACGAGTTTTCCCTCGGCCTTCATCTGCTGGTAGATGGTCGTGTTGTACGGGATCTCCATCTGGTAGATCGTCACCGAGTCCGGTTGCAGCTCGATGAGCTTGGCGATGTTGCGCTGCCAGTTTTCATCGGTCTCCTCGATCATGCCGGCGATGAGGTCGATATTGATCTGCGGGAAGCCGATCTTCCGCGCGAAATTGTAGGCGCGGTAAATCTCGTCCTCTTTGTGCGCGCGGCCATTGATCTCCAGGATGTGCTTGTCGAAATTTTCCACCCCGAGCGAAAGCCGCGTGATCCCGATCTCGCGGATCGCACTCAGCTTCGCCTCCGTGAGCGTCCCGGGCTCAGCCTCGAAGGCGACCTCCTCCGCTTCGTCCCACGGCAGCATCGCCTTCATGCGATCGGTGAGCGCGGTGAGCTGCGCGACGCTCAGGTAGCTCGGCGTCCCGCCACCGAAATAGACGAACTTCGGCTTCCGCCCCGCGATCCGCGGCGTGCGGGCATACATCTCCAGTTCGCGCATCCCGTCATCGAGGTAGCCTTTGATGTCGTCCGCGTTCTTATCCGTATAGACGCGGAAGTAGCAGAAGTGGCAGCGCTTGCGGCAAAAGGGGATGTGGAAATACACGCCGAGCGGCACCCCTTCCGGCGCCGGACTTGCGAGCGCGCGCCGGACCTGCTCGGCCTTGTCCTTTTCCCAGAAGGAGAAGGGCGGATAGTTCGCGACGAAGTAGTTCCCGGCGGTGGTCTCGTCGCCATCGGCGAGCAGGCGGTCGAAGGTCTCGGTGGTCATTGGCAGGGGCAGAAGTGAACGGCGCGGAGGGTTGCGCAAGATCCGATCCGGCGCAACGAAATAGTGTGTATGCGTATTAAATCCCTCGCCCGGTTTCACTCCATCTGCGCCAGCCCTGAGGAGCGAGAACCCATGGGCGCGTCGCCAGGATTGCGTGCAGGCATCACATCCGTATTGCTGTTACACGATTGTCACACGGGGCTCCTTGCTGCGCCCGAGGCGCATCCTACACTCCGCCCACAGTCATCGCCGTCATGTCCACCAAAGCCACGCAGAAGCGAATCCTGATCGCCGAGGATGAACCAGACGTACGCAACCTCGTGGTCTTGAATCTGAAGGGCGCGGGTTTTTCGGTGCAAGCGACGGCCGACGGTGCCTCGGCGCTCAAGCAGGCGCGGGAGACGCTGCCTTCCCTGGTCCTCCTCGACCTGATGCTTCCGGAGATGTCGGGCCTCGACGTGTGCAAGGTACTGAAGAAAGACCCGGCCACGAGTGCCATCCCGATCATCATGCTCACCGCGAAGGCGGAGGAAGTGGACCGGATCGTCGGCCTGGAACTCGGTGCCGACGACTACATCACCAAACCCTTTAGCCCCCGCGAACTCGTGCTGCGCGTGAAGTCCGTGCTCCGAAGGGCGAGCGCCACGTCGGAAGCCAGCGACGAAATCTCGCTCGGCGACATCAAGATCGACCGCGCGCGGTGTGAGGTGACGGTGAAGGGGAAGGCGATCGAGTTTACGGCGACGGAGTTCAAGCTGCTGACGCTGCTCATCGAGCGCCGAGGCCGGGTGCAAAGCCGCGACGCCTTGCTCAATGACGTGTGGGGATACGAGAGCGCGATCGACACCCGCACGGTGGATACCCACATCCGCCGTCTGCGGGAAAAGCTCGGCAATTCCGCGGACTGCATCGAGACCGTGCGCGGCTTCGGCTACCGGATCGCAGACCCGGGACGGTGAGCGAAGCGGCGGCGACGCACCGCTTGCGCGGTCGGCTTTTCAGGAGCGCCAAGACCCTGCCTGCGTTGACAGCACGGCTCCTCCTGCGGCTACTACGAGCCGCTTTATCGTCACGTTGATGCTCGACTCCCCATTGATCTGGCTCGCCGCCGTCGCCGCCGTCGCGAGTATGGCCGTGGTCTGGCGGCGGCGTTCGCGAGAACGCTCGGAGAACTTCCAGCGTCTGGCTGGCATCCTGCGCGAAGTCGCGGAAGGCCGATCCCCGAGCGGCGTGCTTTTCTCGGATCGGGCGGGGCACTTTGCCGAACTCACCCCGCTGCTCGATCGCATCGCGACGGAGCTGGCGAAGCTGCGGGATCGCCCTCGTGAAGAGGAATCACGGCTCGAGGGCATCCTCGGGAGCATGGAGGAAGGCGTGATGGTCGCGGATGCGCAGCACGTCCTGCGGACCGTGAACCCCGCGTTTCTCGCGATGTTCAAGGTGACGCGCGATCCGCGCGGACAGAGCGTGTTGCATACGCTTCGAGAGGCGGCCTTCGACGAACTCGTCAAAAAGGCGCTGGCCACTGGCAAGACCCAGTCGGGCGAGGTTGAGCTCAGCGGCACCAAACCACGTCGTTTCGTCACCATGCACGTGAATCCCACGCGGGATCTGGCCGGGGCGCTCGGCGTCGTCGCAATCTTCCGCGAGACCACCCGGCTGAAACAACTCGAGGACGTCCGCCGCGAGTTCGTGGCGAATGTATCGCATGAGCTGCGCACCCCGCTTTCCATCTTTCACGGCTACCTGGAGATGCTCATCGATGCGCCATCCATGGCCCGCGCTGAGCGAGTCGAGGTCTATGAGGTCTTGCGGAGAAATTCGCGACGGCTCAACGCGATCCTGGAAGATTTGCTGATCCTGGCCCGGCTGGAGTCTCGCCAGGAACGACTGACCACCGAGGCGATCGACGTGCGTGAATTCCTACGCGACGCCGGCAAGGACTGGGCGCGGGCGGCGACCGAAAAGAAGCTCGTCCTCGAGCAGGACCTCGCACCGGACCTTCCCATCCTCCGTGCCGACCGCCTGCGCCTCGATCAGGTTTTCACCAACCTGCTCGATAACGCGGTGAAATACACCGACGCTGGCGGCCGCGTCGCGGTCCGAGTGCGCGCGATCGATGGCCAGATGGAGTTCCGGATCGAGGACAGCGGGCGCGGGATTCCGCCGGCGGATCTGCCGCACATTTTCGAGCGCTTCTACCGCGCGGATAAAGCTCGCAGTCGCGAACAGGGAGGCACGGGCCTCGGCCTCTCGATCGTAAAGCACATCGTCCAGTCGCATGGCGGCACGGTCGCCGCCGAGAGCACCTATGGGAAAGGCACGGCCATCACCGTCCGCCTCCCGCTGGAGCGACTGCCGGCAGATGCTACGACCGAGGA
>JANPIS010000047.1:0-2042 GCA_031425095.1 Chthoniobacteraceae bacterium | reverse complement strand
CATCGTCGCGAAGGCTGCAAACGGCACTCCCTGCGCAGGATCGAAGCGACGCGCAGCAGCCGCGAGTCCCGTGAAGCCGACACTGTAGAGATCATCCATCTCCAGCGACGCGGGGAGGTAGATGCGCATCCGATCGACGATTGTTTTGACGAGCGGCAAATGCTGTTCGACGAGCGCGTCTTCATTCGTGCCAGAGTGGTACGCACGGAGCGCTTGGACGGCACGCATGGGGGAGGGCGGAACGACAGTCATGTTCAAGGCGTATTCCCCGCAGTTTCAGCGGCGGCCTGCTGCATCGCTGCCGCACGCTCCCGCACATGGCTTTGCAGACTGGAAAAAAAGGCCGAGTGCGCGGCCCGGAAAAGGATGGCCGCCGCGATGCATCCGAAACCCGCGTCGCTGAGGGCGGAGGCAGGCGCATTTCCGGCATGGAGGCTCGACGCGAGGGTGAGCACGAATCCCAGGCATCCACCCATCGTGATGAAGAATTTCATGAGGCGAGTTGCTGGGGAGCAGCTTGCAGACCAGCCTCCGGAAAGGTCCGGGCGAGCACCGCATCGAAGACGTTCTGCTCGAGATCACCCGCGACGTTCGAACCCGTGCCGAGGAAGAGCGGCGTCAGACCCTGCCCGATCAGGAAATCCCAGAGCTTCCCCCAGTGGGTCAGTTCATCGAGGTGCGTAAAGACCACGTGCGTGCAGCCGACCTGCTCGGCGAAGGCATAGGCCCGCTTGATCAGTGCGGAATCGTAAGCAGCGTTGAGCACCAGGACGCGGCTCGTGGTGAAAAGCGGGTCGAGCGCGCGCGCGACCTCCGCAACTTCGCCGCGCCGCTCCGGCACGACCCCGGGCACATCGACAAAAAGGGTCTGCCCGGGAATGAGCAGTGGCACGTCGGCCATTGAGCGCGCACAACGCACGCCCAGCGCTTCGCAAAACACGGCCAGCGCGTCTCCTGGGTTTGCGCGCTCAAGGTCGAGTTTCAAAACAATCCCGCTGCGCTGGCGGACAAAGACCTCGGTTGCCACCCACTTGCACAAGGCGGTCGTCGTGCCCGCTGCGGGGCTTCCGAGGAAGGCGACGCGCGAACCGAGCGGACGCTGCGGCGTGGCCCGAAACTCTTCCCGCAGAAGCATTCCGATTCGTGTCAGTGCGCGACCCACCGGCAAATTTTCCAGCGCCGGCCAATCGCGGCCCGCACGCAGCCGCGCCAGTAACTGCGACGACAAACCGCCCGCTCGCAGAACCCTCACCAGTGGACTCGCGGTTGCCGGCGCCTCCATTTCGATCGTCGGGACCGAGGTCACGGAAGGCGCAATGCCGGCGACATTTTCCATCGCCATGCTTGGAGGCACGGCGGTCACTTCACTCGGGACGGGCGCTGGCTCGGGCACCACTGCGGATGGCGGCGTGACGTGCTCTTCAGAGATGACTTCGGCGATGACCTCGAGCTTCGGAGCCTTGAGGAATTTCGCCAGGCCTGTGCCTTCTACCTGACGAACGGAAATGACACGTGCGCGATCACCCAGCCGTTCGCGGAGCACGGTTACCGCCTCCTCGGCGGAACTCACAATAAAGCGGAAACGTTTTTCACTCATAGGGTCTCAGTTCATGCCGCGCGCTCGGCGGGCTTCTGAAGGTGCGGAGGCATCACGAGGATGCCGAAATTCTGGATCTCCGTTTGCGGCGGAAGCTCCTGGTAGGAAAGGACGACCAACTTCCCGAGAGATGGCTCAAAGAAACGGCGGAACGCCAGGCGCAACTCGGCCGTGGTGATCAGCACTGGCGTAAGTCCCTGCTCAGCCATCTCGCTCATCCGCCGCGTCAGTTCGTTCAGCAGATGTTGCGCGGTCGGAGGATCGATCACGAGCCCTACATCAAACTGGTTGCGTTGCACCTTTTGCATAAGGAGCTGCTCGAGCCGTGGGTCGAGCGTAAGCGACTTCACGATGCCTGGCTCACTCTCGTAGTCCGGAACAAAATAGACGCCCAGCCGCTTCCGGGCTTGCTCGGAAAGATCGTCGGGATTCTTCGAGATCGGCG
>JANPIS010000046.1:0-10734 GCA_031425095.1 Chthoniobacteraceae bacterium | reverse complement strand
GTCATTGCTGACCGAACTGCCCTCGCCACCGAGATCATCGCCATCCTTACGAAGACAAATCGCACGCTCCGATCGTGAGAGCGCGTCACTTTCACTTTCACTTTCACTCCCTGCCCCATGCTCTGCCGAGTCGCTGAATCTCTCTACTGGATGGCCCGCTACGTCGAGCGGGCGGAAAACAACGCGCGGATCCTCGATGTAAACCTCCAGGTCACCCTCGATGACAATCACGACGGTGCCGCAGCCGAGCGGGTCGAATGGGAACCGATTATCGCCACCCTCGAAGATCAGAAGCTCTTCGCGGCGCACTACGAAGCGATCAACGCGATCAATGTCTGCGAATTCGTCACCTTCTCGCGGGAGAATCCGAACTCCATCGCTTCGAGTGTCGCCTCCGCGCGGGAGAATGCGCGCACCGTGCGGGAGTACATCTCGAGCGAGATGTGGGAGCGCATCAATCACCTCTTCCTCTGGATCAATTCGCCGGAAGCACGCCACCTCCACACCACCAGCGGCATCGAGTTCTACCGCTACGTCGTCGATTGCACCCATCAGTTTCTCGGCACGACGGCCGCGACCCTGACCCGGGGTGAGGGCTGGAGCTTCATCCAGGTCGGCAAGTACCTCGAACGCGCGGACAGCGCCTCGCGCATCCTTGATCTCAAGTATCACATCCTGCTGCCCAGCGGAGAGAAGGTCGGCGGCAATGTGGACACCGTGCAGTGGCAGGCGGTGCTGAAATCGTGCAGCGCCTTCGAAGCCTATCGGAAGATTCACCCCGGCCAGGTCACGCCCGCGACCGTGGCGGGATTCATCATCCTGCACGATTGCTTCCCGCGCTCGATTCGCTTCTGCGTCACGCAACTCGACGCCGCGCTGCACCAGATCTCCGGCTGCGATCGCGCCCACTTTTCCAACGAAGCCGAGCGCCGCTCCGGCCGCCTCGTTTCCGATCTGAACTTCGCGACGATCGAGGAAATCTTCCGCACCGGGCTCCACGAGTATCTCGACAGCATCCAGGGCCGGTTGAACGAGATCGCTTCCGCGATGCACGCCGAATACTGCGCGTGGCTGGAAGATGCCGGGTAGAGGCGGCGGCTACTTGTTCTTGTTCAGCAGCTCGCGGATGTCCTCGACGCTCTTCAGCTCGCGGAGATCATTCGTGGTCCGCGGTAACGCCGTCTGATCGAGCGGCTTTTTCACCCGCTCCGCTTCCGGGCCGAGGTAGGTCCGATTGCCATCCGAAAGATCCCGCGTCGCCATGGTCTTGCTCGCCTCGCGGGCATCCTTAGTCGCCGCAGTTTTCGTGTCCATGGTCTTGGATGCCGCCGCGAAATCCTTCGTCCGCGCGGAGGACGTCTCGTATTTGGAGTCCCGCATCGACGCCGTCTTGCTCCCGACGAAGTCCTTCGTCCGGAAGCCGGTGGACTCCACGCGTTGCGCGTAGCGAAAATCCCGCACCTGCGATCCCTTTGCGCTGAATGACCGCGATCCGAAACCCGGCGTCTTGTGCGGGTCGAAGGTCTTGTTGGGATCCGCGACGTAAATTTCCGCGGCGCGCTCCGAGGCGATCTCCCTCCCATCCACCGCGCGCATGCGCCGCTCCTCCACCGCGCGACTGTTTTCGATCCGCTCCTTCTCCGCCTGCCGTGCGGCTTTCTTTTCGGCGCTGGAACAGCCCGCGCAGACGAGCATCAGCAGCGAGAGTGGGAGGGCGAAACGCACGGGCCGAGGGTTCCACGCGTCCCGCGGGTAGTAAAGCAGTTGTCTCGCACGGCTCGCCAGCCGCCGATCACTGCCGGGTACCGCTCTTGAGCTGGGCGAGGAAAGTGCGGGCCTTCGCGGTCTCCGTCGGCTCCGTCGAAGCTGCGAGGAAGCTGTCGAGCGTCGCGATCGCACCCGCGCGATCGCTGCGCTCGGCCTGCACCGTGGCGAGTCGGAAGGCGATCTGGAAGAACCCCGGCTGGAGCTTGTGGCCCCGCTGGAGGTAAGTGAGCGCCGGAGCGAGATTACTCGCGTCGAGTTCCGCCTCGGCCCACGCACCGTAGAGCTGGGCAAGTTGCAGCGGCAGGTCCGCCGGGACACCGGCCTGCCCGATGAGCTTCTCGAAGGCGCCAGCCACCTCGTCGAAATTGCGGTTCTCCTGCGCCGCCGTGCGCAGCCGGGTCACCGCGGCGCTATCCAGCACCTCCGGTCGGAAATCCAGCACCGCCACCGCCTGCGCGAGATCGCCCGCCTTTTCAAAATGCTCGAGCAACGTCCGTCCGAGTCGCGTCAGCCGAGCCGGAGACAGCCCGAAGTCCTTCAACTCGGCGGGGAACTCCGCGATCCGGCCCGACTCCGTGAGCCACTTCACGATCGCCGGAAAATCGTCGTTCGCGGGATTCGCGAACGCCACGCGCAGCGTCCGCTTGGCGCCGTCGAAGTCCTGGGCCGCGGTCAGCATCCGTGCGCACGCGAGATAGGTCGGATACTGCTTCGCGAGCGGATCGGCGCGCATCGCCTGCTGGAAAAAGAGTCGGGCGCGATCCATCGCGCCGCACGTCGCGTAGGCCGCGGCAAGGCGGCCGGCGAGCTCGTCATTGAGCACCGCGAGCGCTTCCAGTCGGCCAAGCGTCGCCTGCGCCTCCGGCACCCGTCCGGCCTGGTGCAAGGCCCGCGCCCAGTCGAGCACGTGCTCGTCATTTGCAGGATTGATCGCTGCCAGCTCGGCATAGACCGGCGCCGCGAGATCGGGCCGCTCGGCGGTGCGCAGCGCTTCGGCCACCCGCCCGAGCCACACTTCGCCGAGATCTTCCCGTGCGAGCAGACGTTCGAGCGTCTTGCTCACGGCGGCGTCATTCGCCTCGAGCTGCGCCGCGAGGAATGTGAGTCCCGCGGCAGCGGGCCCGGCGCCGTCCGCCCAAACAGCGCGAAGTTCCTCCTGGAATTGCGCCGTGACACCGAGCCGCGCGCTCTGCTTCCGCACGATGTCGAAGTAGCTGCTGAGCAACTCCGGCTGTTCGGTGGCGAGCTGCCGCAGCCGGCGCATTTCGCGCAGGATCGACGCCTCGCCGGCCTCCGGCGCCAGCATCTCGATCACCTTCGACTGGAGCGGAAAGCGCATCCGTGGATCGCCGTTGCGATCCAGCGCGCTCTGGAGCACGCCGCGCGCAATCTTCGCATGACCGCGCTCTGCGAGCACCGTCGCGATGTGGATCGATGGCCAGACATTCTGCGGCGCGGGGAGCCGGTCGAGCGAAGCGAGCGACTCATCAATCTCGCCGTTGCGGGCGCGGAGCTGCGAGATCCGCGCTTCGCCTTCGCTCGATGTGCTCTTCTGGAGAACCTTCAACGCTCCGGCGAAGTCGCCCTGCTGCTCCAGCGCCGCCGCGAGCGCGAGCTGCGCGGCAAAGTTCCGCGGCTCGCTGAGCAGCACCCGCTGATAAGTCGCGATCGCCTCGGCGGGCTGGCCTCCGCGTTCGCAGAGCTGCGCGTAGCGAAGGGCGAGCCGGGAATCCCGCGGCGATTGCTCCGCGGCGATCGCGAGCAGCGCGCGGGCGCGCTCGCCGTGCCCCTGCGCGTCGAGCATGTCCGCGAGCTGGAGCAGATTCTCCTGATGCGCGACTTCGTTGCCGCGCAGGAGGCCGCCCTCGATCAACCGTGCAAACGCGGCTTCTGCCGTCTCGAGATCTTGCGCGGCGCGACACGCGGCGATGAGGCTCCGCAGGAGCTGTGCATTGCCCGGATCAGCCTCCCAGAGCTGCCGATAGACCATCACGGCGTGCAGGTGATCGCCGACATTGTCGAGCGTCTCGCCGAGCTGGACCATGCCGTCTTTCGCCGCGACCCGCGCGTAAGAATCCACCATCTCCTGCGCCGCCTCCGGCGAATTCGTGGCCGAGATCCGCAGCGCCTGCAGGCGGCGGCGGATCTCGCGGGAGATTTCCAGCGCCGGTTCGCCTTCGAGTTCGATCAGCGCATCATCGGCAAGCGCGCGCTCCCAGAGCACAACGGCGAGCGGGTCGAGATTCCAGGCGCTCAGCCGCATGCCCGCGCTGAGCAGGAAGGCCCAGCGGCGAGCGCCGGAAGAAACATTGTCATCGAGCGCGCCACCGGCCATCGCGCCGAGCGCCGCGAGGCGGTCGAGGTCCGCACGCGCGGCGGCTTCGGAGCCGGCCAACCCATGCAGCAGCACGCCGGCGATCGCCCGATGCAACGGATTCGCGCCCTTATCGAGTCCGCCGAGATAGGCCTCGGTGAAAGCCGCACGCTCGGGCGGTGCCGTGAGCAGCCACGAAGCCCGGAGCGCCGCATAGACCGGCGCGTCGAAGGAGTCCGCGGTCGTCTGGATGGAGCGGTTGAGAATGTCCCGCGCCCGGGCGATGTCGCCGAGCCGCAGATACCAGCCCGCGAGATCCGCGCCATAGCGGGCGCGCTGGGTCGTGACGGCATCGAAAACGCGCTGCCCGAGCTCCGCGGCCTCGCTTAGCCGGGCGCGTTTTTCGAACAGCTTCGCCGCATCCCAGAGCCGGCTCTGCGACGCTTGCGCAAAGAGCCCAGGAACCAGCGTGGGATCCACCTTGCGCCCGTGCGCCTGCAGATACTGGTCGAGCGCCACGAGGAGAAAATCGCGCTCGGCCGTGCTGCGATCGCGCGCATTCACCCACGCACCCAGCCGCGCGAACTGCCGCGTCTGCAGCCCGAGCCAGATGAACGCATTCTTCAACTGAGGATCCGCCGCGTCGGCGTTCATCATCTTCTCCACCTGATCGAGCGCTTCGTCGCCCGCACCGGCATGATAGAGCGCCCAGAGCGCCTCATTCGGGCTCGCCTGGGCGGCCTGCCAGCGGGCGATCCACGCTTCCAGCGCGGCCTCGTCGCCACTCGCCTGAACGATCCGACCGAGCTGCCGGACCGCTTCCAGCCGCAGATCGCGCTCGCTGCGCGCTGGCGATGCGTCCGCACCCCACGGCGTGCCCGGCGGCGTCACGACGGCAGGCTCCGGACGCGTGCCGCGCTGCCGCTGCACGCTCCGATACACGAGTTGAAGCTGGACGGCGTCCTCGGGTTTCAGCTCCGGAAGCCGGATCGGGTCGCCCGGTTTCTCCGGCGGCGCGATGCGCAGCAGCTCCTCAAGATAACCCGCCGCTTCTTCCCGCTGCCCACTTTCGATCGTCAGTTCCGCGAGCGTCGCGAGGGAGCGGAGATTCGTCGGATCGAGCAGGCGCAGCTTCCGCAGGAGCTCGACCGCGCGCGCCTGGCGGCCCCACTTCAGATGAAAGTCGATCGCCCGCTGCAAGGCTTCGGCCTCGCGGGGATATTTCGCGACGATGCGATCCCAGGTCTGCCCCGCGTCTTCGAGATCGAAGTTGCGCTCCTGCAGCCGGGCGAGCTTCTCGAGATGCTCGGGCCGCGGCTGCCTCGTGATGCGCACGAGCTGCGCCTGCAGCTTCACCGCGGCGTCCAGCTTGCGCAGCTCCTCCGCTTCGCGCACCAGCTCGGGCAGCGCCTCCGCCTGATCCTGAGCCGCATAGCTCGCGTCGGAGAGCACTTCGAAAGCAGCCGCCTTGTTGCCCGCGGCCTTGAGGATGCGGCCCAGTGCCATCTCGGTGAAATATTCGTCCGCCCGCAGCACCCGGCGGCGCTCAAAGGTCTTCCGCAGCCAGTCGAGCAGGTCGTGCTTCGTGCAAAAGGTGAGCAGGTCGGCGAACTGCGCGAATTGCTCCCGCTCGTCGGGCTCGGTCTCGACCGCCTTGAACATGAGGTCCGCGGCCTGGCCGTGGAGTTCGAGCCGCTCGAGGGCGCGGAGCAGCGGCGCGAAAGCCTCCTTCTTTTTCGAGATCGGGCTCAGTGCATAGATGCGGCGCCAGGCGTCGAGCGCATCGGTCCAGCGATCGCCCCGCTGCAGGGCGAGGGCGAGATCGGTGAGCGCGTCGATGCTGCTCGGGTTCGCCGTCGCGAGTTCGTTGAAAATGACGAGGGCCTCCGCGACCCGGCCGGCCTGCAACTCGAGCTGTCCAGCCCGGCGGCGGTAGTCGGCGCGATGGGCGGGGTCGATCTCCGCGAGGCGCGCCAGCTTCTCGATCGCCGCGGGCAGCATGCCCTCGGCCACCTGCTGCCGCACGATGAACTCGTGCGCGGCGATGGACTGCGGATGGATCTCAATGGCTTTCAGCGCGGAGGTCAGCGCGGGCTTCAAGTCGCCCGCCCAGGCCTGCCACCGCGCGAGGCGCAGCCACTCGGCCTCGGATGCCGCGGTGACCGCGCGACCCTGGAGGGTGGCGAGGTACTTCTGGAGCGCGAGATTCGGCGCACTCGCGTCTCGCAGGGCGAGCGAGAGTCCGGAACCCTCCGGCAACCTGACGCTCTGCTGTCGCAGATTTTCAAAGAGCTTCTGATCCGCCTCGAGTTCCTCCGCTGGCGATAGGCTCAGCGCCTGTGCGCGCTCCAGCGCGGCCTGCCCCGCGCTGTGATCCCCACGCGCGGACTGCAGCTCGCCCAGCAGCATTTGACCATCGCGCGACTCTGGCGCGAGCGCCGCCGCCTTCTCGGCGGCGATGATCGCCGCCGGCAGATTATTTTCCGTCCGCAGGATCTGCGCGATCCGCAGATTTGCGGCCGCTTGCTCGGCCGCCGGAGCCGCAGCGGGCACGAGGCGATCCAGAGCGATCAGCGCGTCGGCGTCGCGGCGTTGATTGAAGTAAAACTTCGCCAGCGCGCTGATCGCCTCCGGCGTTCCCGCGGCAGCCTCCTCGGCGAGATGCTTCTCGACGAGTGCGAGCAACCGGTGCTGCTCGTAGAATTCCAGCGCGCGAGCCCGCACGGTTTCGTCCTTCCCGCTCGCGGCGAGCAACGTGGCGATCCGTTTCTGCGCTTCGTCGGTGGCCTCGCGCTGCACGTCGAGCCGCGCGCGTTCGAAGACGAAGTCGGTATTCGTCGGCTGTTCGGCGAGGAGCTGATCGTAGAGCGCAGTGGCCGCGCCGAAGCGATCCATCTGCACGGCAAGCCGCGCGAGCTTGAGCCGGTGCGCGGCATTCCGCGGCAGGAGCGTGACGAGTTTCTCCAGCCAGATGCGCTGGTCTTCGAGCTGGCCGAGCCGCTCGTAGAGATCGATGAGCTGGAGATGCGCGCCGACATCGCGCGGATTTTCTTCGGCGGCCTTTTTCCAGCGCGCCTCCAGTTCCTCGGTGCGGTGATACCGCTGATGCAGGCGGATGAGGTGCGACTGCAGCTCGGCGCGAAGCCAGTTGTCCGGCGCGGTGAGTGCGAGCGCCGAATCGAGCGCGCGGATCGCGTCGTCCTGATTTCCCGCGCCCTGATGCACCCGGGCGAGTTGTTGAAATGCGAGCGCCCGCTCAGCCGGCGGGGCGTTCGCGGCGACGTATTCGAGGTGGGGAATGCCCCGCGTGGCCAGGGCGTTCTTCGCGTAGCTCTCGGCCAGTCGGCGCCGGAGATCGAGATCGCCCGGATTCAGCGTCACCGCGCTTTCCCAGGCTTCGCCGGCTCTGGTCAGGTCGCCGTCGGCGAGCCACGCGGCGCCGAGCTGGAGGAGCGTCTCGACGCGGCGCGGATCGCCGTCGGGCAAAAGCGGGAGCACTTTCTCCAGCGCTGCCGCGGCCTTCTTTGCGCTGCTCGCCTCGGTCAGCGTCTTCGCGAGGGCGAAAAGCGGGAGCGGATTCGCCGCATCGAGCGCCGCCGCCCGTTCGAACGCTGCCGCCGCCGCATCGAGATCGCCGCTTTTGCGGAGCAAATGTCCGAGGATCATCTCGGACGAGAACGTGCCGCCAGTCTTGTACTGCTCGATGAGTTCCGCGGTCTTGCCCGCGTCGAAGTAGCTCTTCCACAGCCGATCCAGCGCGGTGCCTTCGGTCGGCGTCTTCTCGAGCATCTGCCGGTAGCGCTCGATCGCCTTGTCCGCCGGCTGCTGCGCTTGCGCCGAAAGCGCGAGCGTGAGCAGCAGAGCAGTGAAGCGGCACGGTTTCATGGAAGGTGAGAGCGTACGCGAGCGACGGGTATCGGCAAGAGTGGAGGCTTTGGACTGCGGTGACTTGTCACCGCTTTGCGGCGGCGGAAGCTTGCTTCCCGTGGCGGGTCCGCGGCGGCGCACGCCGCAACAACCCTCCGCAGCGGACAAGTCCGCCCCTCCATAAAGCGGTGACAAGTCACCGCAGTCCAAAGTGCCTACTCCCGCAACAGCGTCCGGGCATGCGCGACGGCGGACTCCGTCTTGCCGCCGAGCATGCGCGCGATCTCCTCGACGCGCGCCTTTCCTTCCACACGCTCCAGCCGCGAGATCGTGCGGTCCCTGGCAAACTCCTTCGTCACGACGAACTGCGCATCCGCGACCGCCGCGACCTGCGGCAAATGCGAAATGGCCAGGACCTGCCGCTCCTTGCCGAGGGCGTGCATCTTTGCGCCGACCGCGTGCGCGATCTCGCCGCCGACATTCGCGTCGATCTCATCGAAGACCAGCAGGGCGATCGTATCCTGCGCGGCGAGGGAAGATTTCACCGCGAGCATCACGCGCGAGATTTCACCACTGGAGGCGATGGCCTTGAGCGGCTTCGGCGGCTCGCCGGGATTCGGCGCGAACAGGAACTCCACACTTTCCAACCCATGCGCGGCGGGGCGCTCGTGCGGCACGAGGCTGATCGCAAACTCTGACTTCTTGAACCCGAGATCGCGGAGATGCGCGGTGACGCTCGCGGCGAGCTTCGGTGCGGCGGTCTTGCGCTTCTGCCCGAGCTTGGCGCCTGCTTCGCGCAGCGCGCGCTCGGCAGCGGCGATCTCGCCCGTGAGCCGCGCCAGCTCTTCACCGCGGGAATCGATCTTCCGCAGGCGCTCCGTCGCCGCTTCGCCAAAGGCGATCACGTCGTCGAGGGTGCGCCCGTATTTGCGTTTCAGCGTCTCGAAGAGCGACACGCGTTCTTCCATCCGCGCGAGTTCCGCGGGCTCGAGTTCGAGATCCTCCACATAGCGTTGCAAGCCGCTGGCGAGATCTTCGAGTTCGGCGAGACCGCGGTGGAGCGCATCGGAAAAACGCACGGAGGCGGGATCGACGCGCTCCAATTCGCGCAGGAGCTTGCCCGCTTCGTTGAGGCGGCCGAGTGCGGCGTCGTCGGCTTCGACGAGCCGGTCGAGAATGCCCTGAGAGAGTTCGAGCAGGCGGCGGCTGTTGGAAGCCACGGTGTATCGGCCAACGAGTTCTTCCTCCTCGCCCGCGAGGAGTTGGGCGGCGTCGATCTCCTGCGTCTGATGCCGGAGCAGGTCCAGCTCGCGCTCGAGCGAGGCTTCGCTCGATGAGAGTTCGGCGTGCTCGGCGGTGAGCGCGTTCAGGCGGCGGTAGTGCTCCGCATATTTCTCCCGCAAAGCGCCAGCGCCGGCGAAGGCGTCGAGCAAGGCGAGTTGCTGATCATTCGCAAGCAGCGACTGGTGATCGTGCGGTCCATGCAGATCCACGAGGCCGTCACCGAGTTGCTTGAGCACCGCGAGAGTCGTCGGGCTGCCATTGATGAACTGCCGATTCGTCCCCGCGACGGCAAAGACGCGCTTGAGCAGGAGCTGGCCGTCCTCGCACGGCTCCACGCCCTGCACTTCCAGCTCGGCATTGAGCGCCTTCGCTTCACCGACGTGGAAGACCGCCTCGACCGTGCAGCTCTCCGCTCCAGTGCGGATGAGTGACTTGTCCGCACGTTCCCCGAGGATGAGCTGGAGCGCGCCGACGATGATCGATTTTCCTGAGCCCGTCTCACCCGTCACCGCGGTGAAACCGGGCGCGAGCTGCCACTCGAGTTCCTCGACGAGCGCGAGGTTGCGGATGCGAAGGGAGGCGAGCGAAGCGGGCACGGCGCAGGGTACGAATCAGGCGTCGCGGATGTCAAACTGCCGCGCGATTACTCCGGCCTCGGCTCGCGGCTGAGCAGCGCGATGAGGGCGTCGCGAGGGGCGATCTGGCCGTCGAGCAGGGCGCGCATCTGGTCGATGATCGGCGTCTCGATCCCGAGGCGCCGGGCGCACTCCTGCGCGCTGTAAGTCGTCGGCACGCCTTCGGCGACCATCTGCATCGAGGCGGAAATGTCGGCAATCTTTTCGCCCTTCCCGAGTCGCTCGCCGACGCGGCGGTTGCGGCTGTGCTGGGAAAAGCACGTGACCATGAGATCGCCGATGCCGCTCAGCCCGCGGAAGGTCTCCGCACGACCGCCGAGCGCGGTGCCGAGGCGGATCATTTCGGCAAGGGCGCGAGTCACGAGCGCGGCCTTGGTGTTGTCGCCGAGGCCGAGGCCGTCGCAGACGCCAGCGGAGAGGGCGAAGATGTTTTTCAGCGCGCCGCCGAGCTCGATCCCGGCGACGTCGTCGCTCGTGTAGGCGCGGAAAAAGGGTGTCGTGAAAGCTTTCTGCAACCGCACGGCGACCTCGGCGTCGGTCGCGCCGATCACGACCGCGGTCGGCGCCTGACGCGCGACTTCCTCGGCGTGACTCGGGCCGGAGAGCGCCCCGATCGGATGCTGCGGGAAAAACTCCGCAACGATCTCGCTCATGCGTTTCCCGCTGCCGCGCTCGACGCCTTTCGTACACGAGAGCAGCACGGCGTCATCGCGGAGCGAGACTGTGGAGAGCCGCGCCGCGACTTCGCGCGTGGCCTTCGACGGCGTGACGAGCACGAGCAGATCGCAGTCGGCCAGCGCGTCGAGTTCGCTCGTGAAGCGGAACTCCTCCGGCAGTGGCACGCCACGGAGATAGACCACGTTCTCG
>JANPIS010000045.1:0-28684 GCA_031425095.1 Chthoniobacteraceae bacterium | reverse complement strand
CGCCGCCGCGCAGAAACTCGAGCGCGCGCTCAGCACCGCATTCTCGCTGCGCATTCCCGTCACTCGGGTGGCAGCCCATACACTGCCTCGTTTCGAACTCAAAGCACGCCGCTGGGTCAAAAGCGGCGAATAGCTATCCTTCCGCCCATGCTCGTCGATATCCGCAACCTCTCCAAATCCTACCGTGCTCCCGATGGCGGCGACGCCGTCGATGTCCTGCGCGGCGCCGACCTCCAGCTCGCCGCTGGCGAGACGCTCTCGATCGTCGGCCCGTCGGGTTCGGGAAAAAGCACGCTGCTGAATATCGTCGGCGCTCTCGATCGCGCGGACTCCGGGGAAGTGCTCGTCGATGGTCGTGACATCGAAAAGCTGAGCGACGCCGACATCGCCACATATCGCAACACGACCGTCGGCTTCATCTTCCAGCTCCATCATCTATTGCCGCAGTGCACGATCCTCGAAAACGTGCTCGTGCCGACGCTCGCGCGCTCCGGCGCCGGCCGCGCCGGCGCCCATGATCGCGCGACGAAGCTGCTCGAATCCGTCGGCCTCAGCCACCGGCTGCATCATCGGCCCGGACAGCTCTCCGGTGGCGAACGCCAGCGCGTCGCCGTCGCTCGTGCGTTGATCAATCAGCCCAAGTTGCTGCTCGCCGACGAACCTACTGGCGCACTCGATCGCACGAACGCCGCGCGACTCGTCGATCTCCTGCTCGAGATCAGCCGCGCGCAGGGCGTCGCCGTGATGATGGTCACGCACGCGCCCGAACTCGCCAAGCGCATGGCGCGCGCGGTGGAGTTGGTGGACGGAAAGTTTGTCGAAGCCGCGCGATGACCGCGCTGACGCTCATCCTTTCCAGCGCCCGGCACTACTGGCGCACGCACCTCGGCGTCGTGCTCGGCGCCGCGCTGGCGACGCTCGTGCTCACCGGTTCGTTGCTCGTCGGCGATTCGGTGAAGGGCACGCTCAAGAGCCAGGCGCTCGCCCGCGTCGGGCAGGCGCAGTCGGCCTTCACGGGTGGCGACCGTTTCTTTCGCGATGCACTCGCCGATGGTGCGCCCGCGCTTGTCGTCCGCGCCACCGTGGCGAAGGCCGACGGCTCCGCCCGCGTCAATGCCGCGCAGGTGCTTGGCGTGGATCAGCGCTTTTGGAACCTGTCGCCGTCCGCGGTCGATGTCGCGATTCCGAGCGACGGCATCGCGCTGAACGCCCGCCTTGCGACGCAGCTTGCGGTGAACGCCGGCGACGCCGTGATCGTGCGCATGGAAAAACCGGGCGCCTTTTCGCGGGACGCGCCGCTCTCCGGCGAAGAAGGCGATCTTGTCGCGCTGCGCGTGAAAGTTTCGCACATCGTCGGGGACGCGGAGTTTGGCAGGTTTGCGCTGGCGGCTGGCCAGGTCCCGCCATTCTCCGGCTACGTTTCACTGCCGGTCTTGCAGGAGAAGCTGGGGCTGAAAGGGCGAGCGAATTTGCTCCTCTCCCGCGACGAGACGCTGCCCGCCCAGCTTCAACTCGACGACGCCTGCCTCGCGCTCCGCGATCTTCCAAATGGCTCCGGCGTCGAGCTGCGAACCTCGCGTGTTTTCCTTGATCCACCGATCGTCGCCGCCGCGCCGCAAGCCCAGGATCGCCGCCGGGTCGATGCGCTCACCTATTTCGTCAATGAGCTGCGCGCGGGAGAAAAGGCGACGCCTTACTCGATGGTCACCGCGGTGGAGACCGCGTCGTCGGGATTTCTGCCCGCGGAGTTGGCGGACGACGAAATCGTGATCACGCAATGGCTCGCGGACGACCTTGCGGTGACCACCGGCGGCAAGGTGACGGTGAAATATTTCACGATGGGTGAGCGGCGGGAGCTGGTGGAAAAGGAGCGCACCTTCACCGTGCTCGAGGTGCTCCCGATGACCGAGCCGCAACTGAATACCTCGTGGATGCCCGACTTCCCCGGTCTCGCCGACAAACAAAACTGCCGCGATTGGAAGCCCGGCTTCGCGTTCGACTCGACGCGGATGCGCGACAAGGATCAGGCCTACTGGGAGCAATATCGCGGCACGCCGAAGGCCTTTGTAAACCTGCACATCGGCCAGCAGATGTGGGGCAATCGTTGGGGAAATACGACCGCGCTCCGCTGGCCCGCGGGAGCAGATCGCGGCGCGATCGAGCAGGCGCTGCGCGAAAAACTGACGCCGGAGATGCTTGGATTTCAGTTCATCCCGCTCCGCGAGCAGGCGCTCGCGGCGACCAAAGCGCCCGTCGATTTCGGCCAGCTCTTCGTGAGCTTTTCCTTCTTCCTCATCGCCGCGGCGGCGGTGCTCACGGGGCTGCTCTTCGTCTTCACCCTCGAGCAGCGTGCGGTGGAATCGGGCACGCTGCTCGCACTCGGACTGCCGCAGAAACTCGTGCGGCGAATGCTGCTCACAGAAGGCGCGGTGCTCGCGCTCGTCGGCAGCTTGCTCGGGGCGGCGGGCGCGGTGCTCTACACGAAGCTCGTGCTGCGCGGGCTGGCGACGGTGTGGCGCGGCGCGGTCGGTGCAGTGGAATTTCAGTTCAGCGCAAATCCGGCGACGCTGCCGATCGGCGTGGTCTCGGGCGTCTTCGTGGCGGTGCTCGCGATGTGGCTGGCGAGCCGGCGGCTCTTCAAGCGTTCGGCGACGGAACTGCTGAACGGAGAGATCGGCGAACGCTCAACATCAGCGCCAGCCGCAAAGCCGCGGAGTTCTGCGGGCAAGCTGAACCTCGGAGCTGCTGTGGCGTTCGTCGCGGCGCTGGTCTTGCCGTTCTTCGACAAGAGTGCGGGCGCGTTCTTTGGCGCCGGAGCACTGCTGCTCATCGCTGGACTGCTCTTCGCACTCGGTCGGCTGCGGCAGACCGCGCTGGGCACCGATCTCGAATCGCTCGGCCAGCTCGGCGTGCGCAACGCTGCGCGCAGACGCGGGCGCAGTCTGGCGACGATCGCGGTGCTCGCGAGCGGAGTTTTCATGGTCGTGGCGGTGAGCGCGTTTCGGAAAGGTGCGGAGGAGACCACGGCGAAACTCGACTCGGGCACCGGCGGCTTTGCGCTGCTCGGCGAAGCGGCGTCGCCCATCTACGAAGACCTGAATTCTGCAAAGGGCCGCGAGACTTACGCGCTCGACGAAGCAGCACTGAAAGAGGTGCGCGCGATTCCGCTGCGGGTCCGAGACGGCGACGATGCGAGTTGCCTGAATCTCAACCGCGCCCTCCAGCCGCGCCTGCTGGCCGTGAAGGCGGAGGAACTCGATACGCCGCAAACGCGTTTCCGCCTGAAGGCGGGCGAGGCGAAAACGTGGGTGGCTGCGCTCGCCGCACGAACCGACGGCGCAGTGCCCGGCATCGTCGATGCCAACACGCTGCAGTGGGCGATGCAGAAGAAAGTCGGCGACACGATCGAGTATCGCGACGACCGCGGGCAAATCTTGCGCGTCGTGGTCGTCGGCACGATTGGCGGCTCGATGCTCCAGGGGAATGTGCTCATCGCCGAGCGCGACTTCACCGAACGCTTCCCGAACTCCGGCGGCTACCGCTTCTTCCTCATCGACGCGCCGGCCGATCGCGGCTCCGCCGTCTCCGAGGAACTTTCCCGCGCGCTGCAGGACCGCGGCCTCGAAGTCACCCCTGCTGCGCGACGCCTCGCCGAATTCAACGCCGTCGAAAACACCTACCTCTCGATCTTCCAGGTGCTCGGCGGCCTCGGCCTGCTGCTCGGCTCGGCGGGGCTCGCGATCGTCGTCGCGCGCAATGTGCTCGAGCGGCGGCGCGAGTTCGGCCTGCTCGAAGCAGTGGGCTTTCGCGCCGGACAACTTCGCCAGCTCGTCTTTGCGGAACATCGGTGGCTGATCATCGCCGCCCTCGTCATCGGCACGGCGAGCGCGGTCGTCGCGGTGTGGCCGAGTCTCGCGGAAAAGGCGGGCGGCTTTCCGCTGCGCGAAGCGGCGTTGTTGCTCGTCGGGCTCGCACTCGGTTGCATCTTATGGACGTGGCTCGCGACGCGGATTGCACTGCGCGGGAGTGGGGTGAGCGCGTTGCGCTCGGAGTAGCGCTACTGCTGCTGCGAGACGCTGGCGAGGACCAGGATCACGATGAGGATCGCGAGCACGAGCAGCGCGATCTTCACCCAGCTCAGCGGATGCTTCCCGGCGATGGCACCGGTGTAGCCATTGACCACGATCTGATAGACCTGCGAGCCGTAGGTGTAGCCGAGCACCCAGACGGGCACGAGGACGTGCTTGAAGGTCTGGTCGCGATACTCGGCATCGACCTGCAGATTGCGCTGAGTGTCGCCGGGGACTTGCTGGCTGCAGAGCGCCTCCGTCTTTCCATCCATGATCCCGCGGGAGTGCTGCGCGGCGGCGATGAGGTCGATCTGGTATTGTTCGACGACCCAGCCGCTGAGAAATCCGGGCTGGTAGTGCTTGAGGTCCGTGACCGTGGGAAACGGCTCGATTTTGCGCAGCAGGTCGGGCTGCACACCCTTGGAAGCAGGCACGAGTTCGTCGTCGAAGAAATGCTCGAGTTCGCCGGACGCGGGCACCCAGCGGGTCTTCTGCACCTGGCGCGTCTGGGTGCGGCCCTGCGAGTCGGTGTAGCGCTCGGTCTCGTAGTAGTGGTAGCCGGCGTCGGCGGTCCAGTCGGCATGGACTCGCGCGTCGAAGGTCCAATACGGGATGTACATCCCGTGGACGGTGTCGGTGAGGGCGCGGCTCTTGAGCTTGTTCGGCGCGAACCACCGCTGGCCATACCATTGCCGGACAAGGTCGCGCACCTGGGTCTCGGGGAGTTTGAATTCGAGCAAGCTCTCGGGGCGGATCGGCGCGGTGATTTCATCCACTGGAATGAGCGATGCCGAGCCGCAGAAGTCGCAGCGCTGGCCGACGCGCGTGCTGTCAAAGACTGAGATCGCCTGACAGCTCTGACACTTCACGGACTTCTTCTCAGCCGCCCAGCCGCGCGTCTCGCTCTCATAGTCGCGGAGCGCGGTGACGAGATCGTGCTCGGTGATGCCGGAGCTATCGACGTTCAATTCCGCGGGCGAGATGGTGCCGCAGAAAGGGCAGACGAGCGCGCTCTTCGCCGGATTCCAATGCGCCTCCGCACCGCACGCCGGGCAGGCGAATTTGTTGTGGGCTTGGATTTCGTCGGGCACGGCGCGGGGAGAAAAGGATGAAGGATAAAGGATGAAGGATGAAGAAAAGCCAAGCCGCCGCGTGCGGCCGGACTTCATCCCTCATCCTTCATCCCTCATCCTTTTCCACTATCGCGCGGCGGCGCTGGCGGGGACGGCGGCCGCAGCCTCTGCGTTGCTGCGTTTGAGCCGGGCCATCAGCTGGAGGAAGCGAATTGTGTCGCGCACCGGATGGATCTTGCTCTTTTCCTCGCCGTAAATCGTGCTCACGGGCGCTGCGGCGATATCGCAGCCGCGGCGTGAAGCGAGGACGAGCATCTCGGTTTCGAAATCGTATTTGCTGCTCGGGCAACTGAGAAACGCCACGGCGAGGTCGCGCCGGAACATGCGGAAGCCACACTGCGAATCCGGAATCTTCTGGCCGCAGGAGTGGCTGATGAGCCGCGACATGGTGAGATTGGTGAGGCGGCGGACGAGTGGCATCTTGGCGAGATCGCTCATGCGATTGCCGACGATCATCGGCGCGCCTGACGTCTGTGCTTGGGAGATGAAATGCGGAATTTCCTCGGGCAGATGCTGGCCGTCGCCGTCGAGCACGAGGATGTATTCGATGCCGGGACGGTCGGTGAGTGCGCGCAGGCCGGTCTTGATCGCGGCACCTTTGCCCTGATTTTGCTCGTGCCAGAGGACTTCGACTCCGGCTGCGCGAGCCTCAGCGGCAGTGTGGTCTGGCGAGCCATCATCGACGACGAGGACGGTGTCGAGCTGCTCATGCGTGCGGGCTGCGACGGCACGGATGTGCCGCTCCTCCATGTAGGCGGGGATGAGCGCGGCCACCTTGGTGCGATCGATCATGCGCCTCATGGAAAGCGAGAAGTGTGCCCCGGCTCAGCGTGGGACGGGGTGGAAATCCGCGGCGTGATAGGAGCTGCGGACGAGCGGACCGGAGGCCACGTGCGCGAAGCCCTTTTTCTCCGCGATCTCGCGGTAGAGGGCGAAGGTGTCGGGGTGAACGTACTCCACCACGGGCAGGTGTTGTGGCGAGGGGCGCAGATACTGGCCCATGGTGAGCACCTGGACGCCCGCTTCGCGCAGGTCGTCCATCGTCTGGAAGATTTCCGGCTCGGTCTCGCCGAGCCCGAGCATGATCCCGCTCTTGGTCACGATCTCGGGTGCGATCTCTTTCATGCGCCGCAGCACGGTGAGGGAAAGGCGATACTTCGCGCGCGAGCGCACCATGGAGGTCAGCCGTTCGACGGTCTCGAGGTTGTGGTTAAAGATGTGCGGACGGGCGGCGGCGATGAGCGCGAGGCAGTCATCCTTCGCGTGAAAGTCGGGCGTGAGCACTTCGATCACGATCTCCGGCTGCGCCGCGCGCACGGCTTCGATCGTCTCGGCGAAATGTTGCGCGCCACCGTCCTTCATGTCGTCCCGCGCGACGGCGGTGATGACGACGTGCTTGAGCTTCATCCGCTTCACCGCTTCAGCCACCCGCTGGGGCTCGTCGGCTTCGAGCGCGAAGGGTTTCGCCGTCGTCACCGCGCAGAAGCCACAGGCGCGGGTGCAGCGGTCGCCGGCGATCATGAAAGTCGCGGTGCCAGCGCTCCAGCATTCCCAGCGATTCGGGCACTGCGCGCTCTCGCAGACGGTGTGCAGCTTCAGATCCGAGATCAGCGCCTTGGTGGAGGAGAAGACCGGGTTGTTCGGCAGCCGCACCTTGATCCAATCCGGCTTGCGCGGCTGGTGCAGTGCGGAATCGATCTTTGAGCAGGACATCTTGAAGTGCGTAGTCAGTAAGCGGTAATCACCCGTCAGTCAGCCACAATCCGCGTCCGAATCACTCGCCAGAGACGACTGTTGTTCGCCTACTTTTTCCCGGCGACTTCCGCTGGGGCGTCGAGCTGGTAAGGCGCCGGCGGATCGGACTTGGGCGCTTCGGCGGGCGGTTCGTAGGCCTTATACACCGCCGCGAAGTCGAGATCGCCGTTCCCCTTCTGCATCGCTCCGTACATCACGCCGGCGGTGGTCGTCGTCGCCGGCACTTCGATGTCGAGGGCGTTGGCGATGTGGATGCCGAGCTGCACATCCTTGAACATGTGTTTGAGCGAAAAGTGGGGCTCGTAATCGCCGGCAATCATCTTCGGCAGCTTCAGATCCATCGCGCCGGAGCGGCAGGCGTTTTGTTCCAACGCGGCGGCGAATACGTCCGGACTGATGCCGGTCTTCTTCACGATCGCCAGCGCTTCGGCGAGCGTCTGGATCGAGACGGCCGTGAGCATGTTCGTCACGACCTTCACCGTGGCGGCGTGGCCGATCGCACCGATCTGCACGAGGGCCTTGCTGCTCGCTTCGAGGATCGGCTTTACGCGGAGGAAGGCGGCCTCGTCGCCACCGATGTAATAGACGAGTTGCCGGTTCTCCGCCGCGAGCTTGCTTCCGGTGAAGGGCGCATCGAGGAATTTGGCGCCCTTTTCCTCCACGAGCCGCGCCGCCTCGATGGTCGCCTCCGGACCGACCGTCGCGCAGCAGATGATGACGTGCCGTGAGGTCAGCCGGTCCCGCATGGCATCGAGCACTTCGAAGAGGGCCTTCGAGTCCGCGACGAAGATCTGGATGACCTCACACAGCTCCGCGACTTCGCCCGGCGAGCCGAGGAAGTTCGGCACCGGCTTCGCGGTGCGATTCCAGACAAAGGTCTGCCAGCCGGTGCTGCGCAAGGCAGCGGCGACTCGCGAGCCGATGATGCCGAGCCCGATCAGGCCGACGTTCTTGCGGGACTTGCGCGACATGCGTGGGGAGTTCGGAGCTCGAACTTCCACCGGCTACTTGCCGGGCGCGGGCGCGGCGGCGGCTGGCACCGGGGCGTCGGGGAAGTTCACCTTCACGTCAGACTTCGTGCGCAGCTCTTTCACGAAATCCTGCACGGCTTTCTGCTTCTTCTGGCGCTGGAGAAAGGCGAGCACCTGCGGCTTGGCCTTGTCGAGCGGGATGGTCTCGGCCTCGCGGCGATCGGTCACCTTGATGATGTGATAGCCAAACTGGCTGCGCACCGGCTCCTTGCTGATCTCGTCCTTCTTCATTGCGAAAGCGGCGTCGGAAAATTCCTTCACCATCTGGTCGCGGCCGAAGAAATCGAGATCGCCCTTGTTCTGCTTCGCGCTCGGATCTTCGGAGACCTCTCCCGCGAGCGTCGCGAAATCTTCGCCCTTCTTTACCCGATCGAGGATGCCCTGCGCGGCCTTGCTCTTCTCCACGACGGTCTCGGACTTCGCGTCCGCTTCCACGGTGAGCAGGATATGGCTGGCGCGGACCTGTTCGGGCCGCTGGAATTTGTCCGGGTTGCCCTTGTAAAACTCCTCCGCCTCGGTGTCGCCGACCGTGTCCTGGCCCTTCACCTGAGCGTCGAGCCACTCCCGCTGGCGGAGCTGGGTTTTGATGTTGTCCTTGAGTTTGTCGAGGCTCTGGCCGCTGGCTTCGATCTGCTTCTTCATATCCTCCTCGGAGCCGAAGTTCTTCTGGATGCGGGCCAGCTCGTCGGCCAGTGCCTTTTCGGAGACCTGAGTATCGGCGGAACGCTTGGCGATGATCTTATCTGCGATCATGTCGTCGAGCAGGATGCGGTAAAACTGCATGCGCTGCGCCTCGGGAATCTTCGTCGCCTGGTCGGGCGGCATGCCCTGCGAAGCGAGCACGCTCGCGAAGGCCTGATCCAGGTCCACCTTTTTGATCTCGGAACCTTCGACGACCGCGATCGGATCGACGAGCGCGATGGGCTTGGCTTCCGCCGCCGGTTTCGACGCGGCTTCCTGGGCAGAGAGAGGTGCGGCAGCCAGGCTGGAAAAAGTGAGCGCGGCGACGAGATAGGGGTTGGTTTTCATCTTGGAAAGGCGGGGACAGTGGCACGCGGCTCGGAGGCGCGCCAGTGGCAATTTGGAGTGCTGCGTCAGCCCGGATCGAGCCGCATGGGCGAGCTGAATGCGGGCGCGAGTTTCAGCGGCCGCGCGCCTTTTTCAGCGCCTCGAGTTCCTCTTTCGACAGGCTCTCCTTCCGGCTCGATGGCGCAGGCGCGCCACGAGGCGCGGGTGGCGCGGGTGGCGCGACCTGCCGTTGCACGGGCTGTTGCCGCGGTGCAGGAGCGGCTTGCTGGCGGCGCGGCGCTTCCATCTGCTGCTGACGCGCGGCTTGCGACGCCTGCTCACGACGGGCGGATTCCATCTGCTGCTGCTGCCTCGAAGCCTGGGCGGCTTGCGCATTGCGCGCCGCTTCCACCTGTGAACGGCGGGCGTTCTCCGACGACTGTTGGCGCTGGGCACTCTCGGCCTGCTGGCGGCGGGCTGCTTCCATCTGCCGCTGCTGGCTCGCGGCCTTCTGCGCCGAATCGTCGCTCGGAGCGGAGCGTTTGACGGGCGCAGGGACCTCGCGCTTCGGCTGGGTGATGGCTTGCGGACGACGCTGCATCTCTCGCGCTACTTCGGTCTGCGCCTTCTGTTTGCGGGCGGCATCCTCCGTCGCACGCAGCCGTGACAAGGTCGCGGCGCGTTCGTTTTGCTCCGCGGCCGCGCGCTGCTGAGCGGCGACGGAGGCCGCGCGGGCTTTGTCCTCATTGTCTCCGCTCGGACGCTGCCGAACGGTCGGGGTGCGACCGCTCGTCTGCGGGCTTTCTTTCTTCGTATCGCCAGAGCTCGACGGCGCTGCGGGAGTTGGAATGGAGCGGATGGACTGGCGACCGCGCTCGTTCTGCTCTTTCGTTGCCTCTTTCCCCTCCGGCACCTGGGTGACCTGCGGCTTGGGAAGGGTCCGCGTCTTCGCCGGGTTTTCGACGGTCGCGGCGGGTTTGTCCGCTGCCTTGTCTGCAGTCTGCTCGCGCGCCTTTTCACGGAGCATGCGCTCAGCGGTCCGGGCATCGACGGGCTTGTCCGCCGGGGCTTTGTCTTTGTCTGCGGACGGTTTTTCCGGGGTCGGTTGCCCCGGGGCACCGGCCACTGGTTTCTTGCCCGTGCCGGGCGTGCGATCCCGCGCGGTGCGGACGTTGGATGGCGCATCGGGATCAGCCTTCGCCGGCAGCATCTTCAACTCCGCGGCCTGCACCCGGCGGGCGGGTGCGCTTTCCGGGGTAAGCCCGCGCGCTTGTTGACGCATCTGGCCGCGAATGTCATCGGCGACCTTCTGATCCTTCACGCCGCCCCAGCCCTTGGAGACCTTGGCCGCGGGGATCGACCGCACGGCCACGGGCCTCACAAAATCCGGCTTCGGCGGGGCGACGCGGGGCGCGAGGACGCTGAGCTGGTTGCCACGAGCGACGGAGTTGAAGACGTTTGATTGGTGGATGTTGATGTTCGTGATGTTCGTATTGCGCACCAGCTTCAGCGCCGGGATCGGGCGATGAACGTGGCTATTGATCACGACGAAGCTCGGGCCGCCGCAGTGGACGAGCCCGCCATAGCCGCCGCCCTCGTAGTCGTCGTAATAGGAGATATTCGTCACGTTCACGGTGCGCTGAATGATCGTCACGTTCTCGAAGCGATTCACGATCACGGGCCGGAGATACGGCGCGCCAAAGTCGCGGACTCGGCAGAAGTTGAAACGCGACGGACCGATGTCGTAGTGCGAGTCCACCCACACGCTGAAGCCGACCTTCCGCTCCCAGCGCGCTTCGGGTGGGAGCGGCGCCCAGCCGACGTAGTCATCATTGGAGCGCCACGAGACCCACGCCGGAGCCCACTCGTAATCCGGAACCCAGCACCAGCCTTCATCGTCCACCTCCACCCAGCGGCCATAGTGATACACGATGCCACCAAATTCCTCGTAGCTCACCCAAGTCCAGCCGCCGTCGGTGTAGCTCCAGTAGCCATCCGAATACGGCCGCCAGTCCGCATCCACACCCCGCGGGCGCCAGCAGGTGCCGTAGTCACCGACGTCGATCCACTCGCCGTGTGGCGAGAGCGCGTCGTAGAAGAAGTCGAAGGAGATCTCGCTGCGCGCCTCGGCTGGACGCGGCATGGCCCAAGTCACGGCGAAGAGTGCGAGAAGGAAGAGCGTTTTGATTTTCATGAGCGCGGGCAGGGGATGCAGCTTAAGACTGGAACGCGGAGAAATCATTCAAGGGATGTCTCCTTGGGTCGGAGAATCGCACCACCGCCACGGTTTCGACACGCCTAGCGGCTCGCCGGTGCGGCGGAGGTGCTGGCCTTCTGCTGTCGGAGATACTTCAGATTGAACTCGATCGCCCGCTCCCGGGGATTGATCCAGTTCGCTCGCGCGACGGCCTTCTCGGCTGCAGCGTGGTTCCCGAGTTTGGACTCGATCACCCCGAGCTGATTCCACGCGCCGAAGTCCCAACGGTCGCAGCGGACCGCCTCCAACAAGGAATCGCGCGCTTTTTCCAGGCGTCCGGCCTTCATGTGTACATCCGCCATGAGCCGATGCACACCACCCAATCCGGGACGGATCGCCAGCGCCTTGCGCAACTGCCGCTCGGCCTCGTCGTATTGCCCGATCGACATGAAAAAGTTCCCGAAGTTCGCGTAAGCCGCCGGGTCGTGCGGGAGCAGTTGGATCACCCGCTCGAGTTTAGCCTTCGCTTCGTCCGGGCGTTTCGCGCGCATCGCTTGCATCCCCAGCTCGTTCAGAAAATATGCGTAGTCCGGTTTGACTTCGTGGCCCCGGCGGTAGGCAGCGGCGACATCCGCCTCCGGCCGCCCGGCGAGGAGAAAGGCCATGCCCATTTCCCGATAGACGATCTCATGCTCGCCGATCGATGCCTTCATGTGTTCGACGAGCCCGATTCCATTGCGCCAGACGGGTACCTGATACGCGGTGCGAATGCCACATGCGACGAGCACCAGCGTGGCGAGCGCCGCCAGCGCGATGCGCAGCCGTGGCCACCGCGTGGCGATCTCCACACCGCCCCACGCCACGATCGTGAAGATGCCCAGCAGCGAAACGTAGGTGTAGCGGTCCGCCATGCTCTGCGCGCCGACCTGGGTGATACCGATCACCGGCACCAGCGTGCCGAGATACCAGCACCAGCCAAAGACAAACCACGGGCGCCGCTCCCGCTCCCGCCACGCCAGCCAACTTACTGCGGCCACGGCCGCGAAAGCCGAGAGCACGACCGCCCAGGGCCACCAGCCCGGATGCGGATAGAAAGGCGAGAGCGTCTCAGGCCAGAAAGTTTTCCCCAGATAGCGTGCGTAAGAGACGAAGGCATTCCCGAGGCGCATCGTGAAAGGAAACTTCTCGCCGTAATCCGTCGCGCCTAGAGCCCGCTGCACCAGCAGCGTCACCACGCAGAGCACTGCGACCAGACTGAAGAGCGGAATCTTCTCGCGGAAGAGTGCGCCCCACGAACGCGTAGGCCAGCGGCGGAGTGGCCAGAAATCGAGCAGCAACAACGTGCAGGGCAGCGTCGCGAGCATTGGCTTGGCCATCAGACCGAGCGTCGCGCCGACCAAGACCAGTGCATAGCGTCCGCGCGTCGGTCGCTCGACCCAGCGCGCGTAAGCGAGGATCGTCAGCAGCCAGAGCGCCGTGCTCAGCACGTCCTTCCGTTCGGAGATCCATGCGACCGATTCCACATGCGTCGGATGCAGAGCAAAGAGTCCCGCAACGAAGGCACTCGGCCAGATCGCATCCACGCGCCGGTCGTCCGTTTCTTCAGCTGGAGCAAGCCTCGCTGACAGCCTGCGCCAGACCACAAAGACCAGCACCGCGTTCAGCACATGGAGCAGAAGATTCTCCCAATGCATCGGCACGGGATTCAGATCGAAAAGCGAGCAGTCCAGCATGTGACTGAGCGACGTCAGCGGATGCCAGTTTGCTCCGTGGGTCGCCGAGAATGCCCAGAGCAATGCTGCCGATCGAAGCCCCTGGTTCACCATGGGATTGTATTGCACGTAGCTCGGGTCGTCGTAGGTGACAAAGCCACAGCTTCCCACTTGCCAGAATGCCGCGAACGTCGCCGCCACGAGAACGAGGATGATGAGGAGGGGAGTGCGGCGCATCGCGAACAGGCGAATGCACAGAGTGCCAGCGAATTGAAGATTCGGGAATTGGTTTTTTCGCCGGCACGGCCCGCGAGTCTCCGATCGGGCGACGGCCTGAGCGGAGGAAGGTCGCCGCATGCATCCGGACAACCTTGTCCGCGACAAGCTTCAGGAACGCCGATGCATCTCTGGGACCGAAGCGCAGTTTCCGCTCGCGACGGGGGCATTTGCGGACCCCCTGCGCCGTGGCGTCAGTGACTCGGCGTGCTGCCGCTCTGCACCCGACCACCACCCTTCCCGAACCCGAACCCACTCACGATTCGCGCAATTCCCAAGAAAATAGCTTGCCGCCCCTATTCGATTCCGGCAACTAAAGATCCATTCCATAAACTATGGTGCTTCTCGTCAAACTGTCGGATTCGCTCTCAAAGGAGGTCTTTGAGAAAATATTATGAAATTGCCGTTGACCGGAAACCCATCGCTAATGTATCACCACGTTGAATCACTCGCGAAAGGCCCTTACGCCCCCTCGCGAAGTGATCGGAAATCCCTCTCCAACCTTCCTCAGCCCCCCCTGAAAGTCCGTCAAGAACCCTCCCGGAATCGTCTTTAGACCCCACTCAACCGAACCCTCCTGCCCATGAAAACCCACCGCAACGCCATGAAAAACACCCGCCGTCTCTCTATCTGCGCTACTTCCATCGCTGCCTTTATGGCCGCATCTCCGGAGTCTCCCGGTGTGCCATTCATCGTCAATCTCGGTGATACCCAGACTCCCGGTGCCGTCGGTGGTGCTACTGGACTCGATAAGTCGGGCGGCGGATCGTTGATCCTTGGCGCTGGGAACACCTACACCGGCACAACAACGATCTCCAACGGTTCGATCGTGATCAACGCAACGAGCGGACTTGGAACAGATCCTTCGACGGTGATTGTCACCGGCTTCAATCCGAGCGCGAATTCCACCAACTCCCGGGGCTTTGGGGGTGGCTCACTGGTCTTGGATGGAACCACCGCAGGCTTTAATCTTACTCGCAATCTCTCTCTGCAGGGCCAAGGGCCGATCGCGGATCGCGGCGGTGCGTTGATCAGCATCGGAAATAACACCGTGTCGGGCACGGTGGGTCTGGCGCCGGCTGCGGCAAACGGTTCGACGGTGGGTATCAATACGCGACTGCTTTCCGCTAGCGGGCTGCTGACTTTCGGTGGCAGCTTCGATATCAATGGCTTGAGTGGTCCCGCTGCGAATGTAGCGACGATCGGTGTGTTGTTGGGGGGTACGAACCAGGCGGGCTCTGGGCAATACGCAATCACCGGAGCGCTGACGGGAACAGGGACACTGGAGAAAACCGGCGCCGGAACCCTCTTCCTCAATCCTTCGAGCTCCGCGGGATTTTCTGGCGCGCTCCGTCTTAGTGGCCAGAGTTCCACGGGAACGACGTCCACCGTTCGGATCACCAACGGCGGAAGTGTCCTTGGAACACGCACGGCGAGTGGTCTCGGCTCGGTGATCGACGCCAATGGTGGCTTCCTTGAAGTTCTCATGGATGCGCCGTCGCTTCTGGTTGGCACGGCTGCGGCGCATGTTTACGTCCGTGCAAACACAACCACGATCTTCGCGGATCGTTCTCTGGGTGGATCGGCCATCAATCAAACCCTGCAGTTGGGCAACCTGAATATGGACAACGCAACGCTCCAAGTGAGCGGGCGTGATGGTTACAACACGACGATCAACGGCCTCACTGGGCCGGGAACGAGCACGACCTTGGGTGGCGCTGGAAATGCCGGCTTTAACAACACTGGCAACGGTCTGTTCACCTTCAACGGCAATCTTTCCAACACTACGACCACCGCGCGGACCTTTGTGATCGGTGGCAACGGCGACATCTTGATCACCGGGAATTATATCTCCCCATCGACCGCGGCTGCCGCGCACCAAATCGACAAGCGTGGCACCGGATATCTGACCATACTCGGCACCGCTGGCACTTACACGGGCACTACCGAGGTCCAGCAGGGAACGCTCTCCGTCAGTTCCATCGGTGCGCTAGGCGTACCCGGGACTGCGGCGACTAATTTCCAGATCGGCGGCCAAGGTGCGGCGAACGTCGTCGCCGCGACGGTCACTGGTGCCCTCGAATACACGGGCGGTGCAGCCACCACCGCGCGCGGCATTACCTTCCGCGGAACCACGGGCGGCGCGAATGTGATCTCAAGTGGCTCCGGGCCGCTCACCTTCACGGGTAATTTCCTTTCCGCCTCAACGGGGTCGAAGACTCTCACCCTCGGCGGTTCCAATGGTGGTGACAACACGATCGCTGGAAACATTCCTGACGCCTCCACTCTGGGGGCGATCTCGGTTACGAAAATCGGTGGCGGCACGTGGCGTCTGTCTGGTGCAAACACCAACACTGGGACGACGTTGGTCACGGCTGGAACTCTCAAGGTTCAAGACGCCTTCGCCGGAACTTCCCGGAATGTGCTCTCAGACGCTGCAACCAGCACCGTCGCCTTTGGGGTGGACCTCTATACCAACAATGCCGGCGGCACACTCGAGTATCTCGGCGACGGCGCCAATGCCAGCACGGAGACTGCGGGAACTCTTCGCCCGGTGGCCGGTGCTGGCACCGTGAAAGTCACGGCGGGTGCCGGTGGCACCGCAGCGCTGACTTTCGCAGCCCTCGGCCAGGCGGCCTCGGGTAGTGGCGTAAACTTCGTCACCAATGCCGGCGCATCGGTGGCGCTTACCGGTGCGGTCAATACCAGTGGCATCCTCGATGCCCACCTCTACTCCAACGGGGCTGACTTTGCAGCGGGAACTTCTGCGGCCCCGGCGACCTACACGACAGAAGCGGCTGGTACGTCTCTCGCGGGTTTGAATACTCAGCCATACTTGGTGAATACCACGGATATCGCGGCTCAGAGCAGCGCGACCATCAATGCAGGTATTAAGTTCAACGACAATCGCAACCTGACCCTTGCTGCGGCCCAGACTCTCACCTTGAATAACGGTGGTGCTCTGGCCGGTGGCATCCTCGTCACTGGCGGCAGTAACGTCGTAATCAGTGGCGGCACTGGAATCAATAGCGGAAGCATCACCACGGACCTCGTTTTCCGCACCAATAGTGCGGCTGACACCCTAACGCTCAATACTCCGATTCTCGTGAACACTGGCGGGTGGACCAAGCTCGGAGAAGGCACCCTGCGATTCGGAGCAGCAAATGCGAACACCGCTTCGGCTGCGGTTCACATCAATGAAGGAACTGTCCAGTTGATCACTGGCGGACGGTTGGGTCAGGACAGCACTGACGTGAACCTTCGACAGGGTGCAACGCTGGACCTCAATGGCGTGAATCTCGGCACCGCAACTTCGGGCACTGCATCCCTTGATGAGCTGAATGGCGGCGGAACCGTCACCAACTCCTCCACGACCGCGGTCTCAATCCGTGTCGGCAATGGTGGCGCGAATAGCTACTTCACCGGATCGATCGTCGATCCAGCTGGCAATATTCAGCTGGTGAAGAACGGCGCCGGAACCTTCCGTCTCGCCGGAGCCCAATCTTACAGCGGCGGGGCTCGTTTGAACACGGGTACGCTAGCGATCACATCGCTCTCCAATATCGGATCCAACAGCGGGCTCGGCGTCGGCCTGGGAACGAGCGATGTGGACAACGCCGCCAGCCTCGTCTTCGGTGGCGGAACCCTGAGCTACACGGGTTCTGATGGCACGATCTACCAGACCACTGGAACCCCGTCGGTCAGCACGGACCGCCTCTTTACCCTGGCGGCTAACGGTCGTATTGACTCCAACGGTCGCTACGGCGCCCCGAACCGTGAAAGCAATGCCAACAATGCGGCACTCGTTTTCAATAAGACCAATGCTGTTTCCTTCAGCGGCAGCGGCGCTCGCACTCTGACGCTTGGTGGTGATTCCACGGGCGACAACCAGCTCAACCTCCAGCTCATCAACAATCCGAACGCCGGCGAAGCCCTGACGTTTGACAAACAGAATGCCGGCCTCTGGATTCTTGGAAACAACTCCAACAGCCACTCTGGCCCGACAGTGATCTCAGGCGGTGCGCTCCGCGCAGAAGAGGGGCTGTCCCTCCCTACGTCCAGCGCCCTGCGTCTGAACGGCGGCGTCCTCCAGACCTCGGGCACTTTCATCCGTGCGATCGGTTCGGCCGCCGGCCAGGTTGCTTGGAATAATGCTGCTGGAACCTCCGTGAACTCGAGCGGCGGCTTTGCGGCCAGCTCGGCGAAGTTGACGGTGAATCTTGGCAATTCCGGCGCCAGCATCCCTTGGGGAGCGGGCGGGATCACGAGCACGGGGACCGCGAACCTCATTTTGAGTTCGACGACCTCGCAGGCTGATGTCGAACTCGTGAATGGGCTCACTCTCAATGGCGGAACCCGCACGGTGCAAGTGGACGACAATGCCAACACTGGCGCGGACTTTGCGACAATCTCCGGAGTGATTTCAGATGGCTCAGGGCCCAGTAGCCTGAACAAGGCGGGTGGCGGTATTCTACAACTCACGAACAACGGAAACAGCTACACTGGGACGACCACCATCGCGGCGGGTACCTTGACGGTTCGCTCGCTGGGAAATAGCGGGTCTCCCGGCAACACCAGCGTAGGTAACTCCACGATCGGCAACACCGACGCCGGCGCAGTGAATCTCGGAACCGCAATTCTGCAATACGTCGGACCCGGGGAAACCAGTGATCGCAAAATCCGTTTCAGCGTTGCGGCTGGTACCCCACAGATCCATGCGGACGGCGCTGGCGCATTGATTCTCAGCAATGTAGCCAACGATGTGCCGGCCGGAACTGGAGCGAAGACTCTCAATCTGCGCGGTACTAATGCAGCCGGCAACCGCATCACCAGCACCCTGACGGATAATGCCAACCCCGGTGGTGGCGCTCTGACTGTCACGGTGGATGGCTCGGCAACGTGGATCATGCAGGGAGCCAACAGCTACACGGGGAACACGAACGCCGCTGGCGGCGCCCTCGGCATTGATGCTGGCGCTTCTCCGCTGGGAGCTGGAAACTTCGTAATGAACAACGGTATCGTGTTTGCCTACGGTGCGGATCGCACCGTGACGAACAATCCCCAGTTTGCGAACAATCAAACGACCGGGTTCATTGGCGAAAACAGCCTGAGCTTTGGGACGCTGCAAAACCTGGCCGCGGCCAATAACGTCGGCATCAATAACAACATCGCGGCCGGAGATTCGCTGACCTTCGCGGGAATCACGTCGAACGTGCTCACTGCCAACCGTGTTCTCACTGTGGACGGCAGCGGCTTGACGATCATAAATGGCAACATTACTTCGACGACCGCTTTCGGTGTCCCCATTACCAAGACGGGTTACGGGACGTTGCAACTGAATGGCGCTGCTTCGGACTTCTCGAAGGGTAATGCCACCTTCGACATCGACAACGGCGTCGTGATCCTCGGTGCGAACAATGCGATTCCAAACAGCACCGGCGCTGGCGCCCTCACCTTCTCGCCCGATGTCGGGACGAATGAAACCGCCACGCTGCAGTTGAACGGCTTCAGCCAGACCTTGAACGCCCTCACCGTCACTGGTGCGAACACCGCTGCGACGACGATCGATAATAACTCCGGTTCCGCCGTGACGTTGTCGTTCGGCAACAACAACGGGGCTGTCAACTTCAACGGAACGGTCTCCAACACTGGCGGTGGGGCCCTGTCCCTCGTCAAGGCGGGGACCGCAACGGGCACCTTCTCCGGTTCGGCGATCACTTACAGCGGCACCACCACGGTCTCCGGGGGCAATCTGGCCTTCACGGTTTCTGACCCCGTCAACACCAACGGATTTGTCGTCGCGGGAGGCTCCGGACTGAGCATGATCAACGGCATTGGAACGCCGCATACCTCGACGATTGCCGGTGGATTGAACCTTGGAGCCGGTCCTGGGATCACTGGCTTGGGACTCGATCTGGGAACAAGCAGCGATGCGATCACTTCAACGACCCCGGCGATAACTGCAGGTACGGTGAACTTTAGCATTGGAGCCGCTGCCGGCTTCGGTGCGCCAACCTACACGTTACTCTCCGCGCCAAGCGGACTCGACGGTGCGACCTATGGCCTCGTTGGTCCGGTTCCAGGTGGCTACACCTACTCACTGAGCAGCAGCGCCAGTTCCGTTGTCCTCACTACGAGTGCTGTCACTCCCGGCGGTGTCTACAACTTCACTGGCGATCTGAACAACAGCTTCTCCGGTTACGTCGGAGGTGTTGCTGCCAACACGAACTTCGAAGTCGGTGGTACTGACCCTGGCTCGATCCCTGGGCCGGGAGACTTCGTGGAATTCAATTCTGCAATCGCAACCCCTGCCGGTCCGACGGTCAACGTCACCCTCGACGCACCCGTGTCCGTGCAGAAGTTCACCTTCAACGGAAACGTGACGAGCACGGCACTTGCCAACGTCGTCGTTGCTGCTGGAACGGGAGGCACTCTCACGCTCGGCACGGGAGGCATTGAGATTATGACTGACGGCGGAACGGCCACGATCAGCGCACCGGTCGCGACTCCAGTCAACATGCCGATCTCCGTCGCGGATGTCGGCACGGCGACCGGCCTCACCATTAGCGGCATCATGTCCGGCGCAGGCGACATCACAAAGACCGGCGCCGGCACGGCGACCCTTTCCGGCGTCAATACCCGGACTGGCAAGACAGCGATCGACAACGGTGTCCTCCGCATCGGTGCGGAGACCGGCCTTGGCGCGAATCCTTCGTCCTCCGCAGCGGACGCCCTTTCGATCAACAACAACGGCACCGGCGGCACCGCGACACTTCGCAGCACCGGAGTGCTCACGATCGACGACGCCAACCGCGGTATCACCATCGGGACGAACGGTGGAAGCATCGATACGCTCGGAGGGAATATCACGATTGCCAATGCGGTCACTGGCGGCGCCCTCCGTAAGGAAGGTGGCAACACCTTGATCCTGAATAATGCGTCCAACAACTACGCCAGCACCTTTGTGAATGTTGGTGCGGTTCGGGCGGGGGCCAACACGGCCCTCGGTGCCGGAGCGACAACATTGGGCAATACGGGAACCATTCTGGAAGTCGCCGATGGCATAAGCGTCGGGAATGCGATTACGGTCGCGGACGCCGGAAATGAAAAGACGATCCGTTTGCTTGCCGGTGCATCGTCCGGGACGGTCTCCGGGCCAATCACCGTGGAAGAGACTGGCGGCGGCGGTAACTTCCGCCTGCAAGCTTCTGGCACTGGTATCCTGACCATCTCCGGCGCCATCGCGAACGGGGCCGGGACGGTCGCCCGCGGTCTGCGGGTGAATGAAGCCGGCGGGAATACCGGTGTTGTCGTGCTTTCTGGCCCGAATACCTACACCGGCAACACCGAAGTGCGGCAGGGAACCCTCCGCAACGGCGCGAACGAGGTTATCGGTGGCTCGGTCACCTTGAACGCCGCGGTTGCTGCAAGCCCGACGGCAACGTATGACTTGGCAGGGAACAACGAGACCGTTTCCGCGCTCACTTACGGAGCAACGGGGAGTTCCAATGCGGCTTACACGAACAACGTCACCACCAACGGAGGAACGTTGACCCTCGCCGGCACTGTCACCACCGTGGCCTCGACTTCGAGTGCCGCAGCCAACCTCTCCGGCCTCGTGGCGATGACTGCGGTTCGCACGTTTAACGTCGCTGACGCCACGAACAACGCCGCAGACCTCCTGGTTAGTGCTGCGATCAGTGGAACGGGCGGCGGCATCAATAAGACTGGAGCCGGCACTTTGGTGCTGTCCGGCGCCAGCAACTACACTGGTGCGACGACGGTCACCGCCGGCACCCTGCTGGTGACTGGCTCCATTACCGGAGCGGTCACGACCGCGGGTGGCACCCTGGGCGGCACCGGCAGCGTCGGAGCGATCACGGCCACGACGGGCACTGTTGCTCCCGGAGCCAGCATCGGAACCCTGACTGCTGGTTCGCTGACAATGAGTGGCGCGACCTTCGCCCTCGAAATCAATTCGACTGCGAACACTACGGACCTGTTGAGCACGACCGGACCGCTGACGCTCGCTCTCGGGGGCACACCGCTGACGGTTTCTGACCTTGCTCCCACCCCTCTGGCGTTGGGAACGAAGTTCACGTTCATCACCTACAGCGGTTTGCAACAGGGACTGTTCTCTGTGTCCGGATTTGGCACGATTGCTGACGACATCGGGACCTTCATTGCTGGGGGCAACCAGTATACGATCGATTACAACGATTTGGGCGGCACGGCAGTCTCGCTGGTCGTGGTTCCTGAGCCAGGCATTGCTGCTTCGCTACTCGGTGGCTTTGGAATGCTGGTCGGTCTGCAGCGCATCCGCCGCCGCAGCGACCGCCGCGCCTGATCGGCAGCGCCTCAGCAACACTTGCGACCGCCGCAGCTGGGAAATCCGGCTGCGGCGGTCTGTTTTCGGAATGCTGCTCGGTTAAGGCTCGGGACGAGGGGTAAACCGAAGCGTGTTCCGCAGGAAGAGGCTCAAACTTGGATTGCGGCCTTCGCTCCGGGGTCCGGCTGTCCTGATCGGGGTCAAATTCCAAGAGCGCGATCGGACGCGCCGTCCATCGCAGCTCACGTTACAATTTCAAAATCCCTCGCCTATCTCCTCGGATGACGTGTCGCCCTGTGGCGCTTGCTGCGATCCGAAGGTTGGCGTATCAGCTCACTCTCATGTTCACTTTCGCTGTGCGCCGTTCCCCGCTCATCGCTGCAATTGTGTTCGGCGTTCTCGGATTGGCGAGGGTCGCGGGCGCGGACGGATTCCAGTCCATTTTCAATGGCCAGGATCTCACGGGGTGGGATGGCGATCCGCGGTTTTGGAGCGCGAAGGCGGGAGTGATCCGGGGGGAGACGACGCTCCAGGCGCTACCGACGGGCAATACCTTCCTGATCTGGCGCGGAGGCGCGCTCAAGGATTTCGAGCTCCGGCTGCAGTTCCGCATCCAAAACGGGAATTCGGGCGTGCAGTATCGCAGCAGGGATCAAGGCAAGTGGGTCGTGTCCGGATATCAGGCGGAGATCGAGAACAAGCAGGGGAAGGTTGGATTTCTCTACGAAGAGAAGGGGCGGAAGTATCTCGCGAATGTCGGCGAGATCGTCGAGGTCCAGGCCGATGGGAAGCCGAAGGTGAGCGGACAACTGGCCACGAAGCGCGAGTTTATCGACCGGGGTTACTATCGCGAGAAGGATTGGAACGAGTATCGGATCATCGCGCGCGGCAACCATCTCGAGCATTGGCTGAACGGGCATAAGACGATCGAGTTGACGGACAATGACACCAAGGCCCGATCCATGGCTGGCATTCTCGCCCTGCAAATTCACAGTGGTCCACCGATGGTGGTGGAATTCAAAGACATCCAGTTGAAGAATCTCTAACGAAATCAGGCCGACACAGTCAGACGCCTCCGCGCGCTGGAACTTCGGCCACCCGCTTGCCCTGCTGCCAAACACTCAACTCTTCATCTTCCTATGATCTCCCGACGCAATGCCCTCAAGACCATGGCCCTCACCTCCGGCGCCATCGCCCTCACTCCGACCGCGCTCCGCGCCCAAGCGCCGCCTGCGGCAGCCCCAGCGGCGGAGGGCGTCTTTAAATTGCCACCGCTCGGTTATGACTACGATGCGCTCGAGCCGCACATCGATGCCGAGACGATGAAGATCCATCACGACAAGCACCACGCCGCCTACGTGAGCAAACTCAACGAAGCCGTCGCGCAGGCTCCGGAGCTCGGGAAGAAAGCGATCGAAGACATCCTGAAAGACCTCAACTCTGTGCCGGAGACGATCCGCACGGCGGTGCGCAACCATGGCGGCGGACACGCGAATCACGCCTATTTCTGGCAGACTTTGAAGAAGAACGAAGGTGGCAAGCCAGTCGGTGAATTGGGCGGAGCGATCGATAAGACCTTCGGGAGTCTGGATAAGTTCCGGGAAGCGTTCGCGTCAGCGGCGATGAAGGTGTTTGGCAGCGGCTGGGCCTGGCTGGTGTGGCGGGACGGCAAGCTCGCGATCGATGGATTGCCGAACCAGGACTCACCACTCTCGACTGGCGCGGTGCCGCTGCTCGGGCTCGACGTGTGGGAGCATGCCTACTACCTCAAATATCAGAACCGCCGGGTGGAATATGTAGCCGCCTTCCAGAACGTGGTGAACTGGGACTTTGTCAGTTCCCGCTTCGCATCGGTCGGGAAGTAGTGGCGGCAGGCTGGTCCGGGGTTGACAGCTTGCGACGCTCCAGCGCTGGTGCGTGGGTGCCGGTGTTTCTCCGTTACCTCGCGCTTCTCGTGCTCGTGTTGCCTGCGCGGGCGAGGGACTTCGATCTGCGGCGCGACACCTTCGCCTTCTCAAACGACACGGCGCTGGCTTACGGCGTGGATGAACAGGGGCAGCTCCACATTTCGCTGCGTGAAAAGCCGGTCGAGTACAGTCATCGCTGTTTCGTGCTCGCGCGGGCGGTGCTGCAGTTCCATCAGTTCGCGCGCTTCGAGCCGAAGCAGGCGAAGCTTTCGCGCGAAGAGTATCGCGTGCGGCTCAAGCGGCTCTGCCGGATTCCCGTGTGGGCGAGCGGGCCTCGGGAGCGAATCGTCTTCTCCGGCTTTGCGGACCTGCGCGGTTTTTCCGTGGCCTACGAAGGTTTGCTGAAAGAGAACCTCGGAAACTGGCTGCCCACCTATCTGCGGGTGGGCAACTGGCGCATGTGCATGGGCCACCTGCGGGCTGGCAGGCGGCGGCGGCGGAATGGCTGCAAGCGTCGATCGGTGGAGGGCGGCTGCGCGCCCTCTACCTCGCGCGTTTTCCGCACATGAACCACGTCGTCGTCGCCTACGACGCCACGCCGGAGCCCGGAGGCAACGTGCGTTTCAAGGTGTACGATCCGAACTACCCGAGCCGCGCGAGCTGGCTGCTCTACCGCGCGGATCAGCGCAGCTTCGAGTTTGAGAAGCGTTGGTACTTTCCCGGCGGGCGGGTGAATGTCATGCGGGTGTTCCTTTCCCCGTTTCACTAGCGGAAGTTTTGGTGCGTGGACGACGGCAGCGTGATCCCCTAGTTTTGATGATCATGTTCACCGGACTTGTCGAAGAATGCGGAGAGGTCGCCGCGCTGTCCCTCTCTGAGCATGGCGCGCGTCTCTCCGTGCGGGCTCCGCTCGTCGGCAGTGATGCGAAGATTGGCGATAGCATCGCGGTGAATGGCTGCTGCCTCACCGTGACGGCGCGGGAGGGCAAGACGCTTTCTTTCGATCTGCTGCGCGAAACTTTGGAGCGCACCAGCCTGCGTGACGCGCGGCCCGGCGCGTTGGTGAATCTCGAGCGCGCCCTCGCGGCGCACGCGCGGCTCGGCGGGCATTTTGTGCAAGGTCACGTCGATGGTGCGACCGAGGTACTCGCCTTTGAGCGCATGGGTGCGGATCACCGGCTGGAGATCCGTCTTCCGCCAGAGTTCGCGATGTATGTCGTGTACAAGGGCTCGATCGCGATCGATGGCATCAGCCTGACGGTGGCGGAAGTGAAGGCGACGAGCTTCGTCGTATGGATCATCCCGCACACGCTGGAGGTGACGAATCTGAGGGCGCGGAAAGCAGGTGATCGGGTGAATCTCGAATTCGATCTGCTGGCGAAATACGTCGAGCGCATGCTGAGTCCGCTGCTCGCTGGGACGGGAAGCTCGCGATGATCGCGCGCCGGACACTTTCGACGGATGGCTTTCGCTTTGAGCTTCGCGCTTACACTGAAGATAGCGTGGAAGCGCTCTTGGGCGCGGCGATCGAGTCGAAGGCGCACGTCGCGCCGTGGATGGCCTGGCTGACGCCGGACTACAGTGCGAAGGACGCGACGGCGTGGGTCCACGACGCGATTCAATCGTGGGAACGGGACCGCTCCTACGAGTTCCAAATCTACGATCGCGAAGACGGTGCGTTCGCGGGTTGCGCGGGGCTGAACGAAATCAACCGGAAGGATCAGGTTTGCAATCTCGGCTACTGGGTCCGTGCGTCGAAGCTCCGGCTCGGCGCCGCGCGCCAGGCAGTGGAGCTGCTGGCAGCGTTTGGATTCGAGATGCTCGGACTGAACCGCATGGAGATCGTGGTGGCTGTCGGAAATGGGCCGAGCCAGCGAGTGGCCGAGAGCGTCGGTGCGACATTCGAAGGCGTCCAAGGTCAACGCCTGATGGTCGGGGAGGCGATCCACGATGCGAAGATGTACGCCCTGTTGCGGCGGGAGCATCCGCGACTCGTGAATCGCAGCTAAGCCGCGAGGGCGAGCGTCTCACGCACGGCGGGGGCGAGGATGGCATCGCGACGAGCGCGGGCTTCCGCGAGAGACTTCGTGCGAAGGGATCGGCGAACGCGATCCTTCGTGAACGGCGTGGGATGCACGACGTAGTGAATGAACCACGTGCCGTTGTTGTTCCAGAGGTGGTGGTTTGGATTGTCCGGGTTCACCCGGAGAGATAGCTGGTGCATGATGAGCGTTGAGGATGCTGCATCGCGGGAGAAATCGGTTTCGCGACCGGCAGACGAATCCGGCGCGCACATCGCCCGGCGATCCAGTCGCGGGCATCCACCTTGGTTTTCTCCAACCAGGTTGGCGGACCCAGCCGCAGGGCTGAGTCTCTCTTGATGCAAATTTGAACGATACGGAAAGAACTAAGCGGGAGGTTAGGCAGACGCACCCCGAGCGCAACCCGGAATTCGGTTATGACACGGAGTTCCCGGCGCCCTCGGCCTTCGGCTTCGTTGCGCTGCAGCCGCAGTCACTCGCGCATGCTTTCCCCGAGGCACGTCTCCGCAGGAACCGCACGACGAAGAAAGCGGCTGCTCCGATCACGAGCCCGGCCACGAGGATCTGGTCGAGGATTGGGTTCATTGCCAGCCGAGAAGGCGACCTCCTTGATACACGACGAGCGCACCGATCCACGCGAGGCCCGTCATGTAGGCGATCTGAAAGAGGGGCCAGCGCCAGGAGTTCGTCTCGCGCCGGACGATGGCCACGGTGCTGATGCATTGCATGGCGAGAACGTAGAAGACCATGAGCCCGACGCAAACGAGCGGGGTGAAAACCGGCGAGCCGTCGTCGTGTCGCTCGGCACGCATGGTGTCGCGCAGGGGTTCGATGTTCTCTTCTTCGCCGCTCTCGACGGCATAAACGATCGACATCGTGCCGACAAAGACTTCCCGCGCAGCAAAGCTCGCGATCAAGCCGATGCCGATCTTCCAGTCGTAGCCGAGTGGGCGGATGATCGGCTCGATCGCGTGACCCATCTTGCCCGCGAAGCTGTGCGCGATCGCATCGGCTGGCGACGTTTCGGGATCCTTCGGTTTGGGATACGTCGCGAGCGCCCAGAGGAGCACGGAGAGCGCAAGGATCACGGTGCCCGCACGCCGCAGGAAGAGGAGACCGCGTTCCCACATCCGCACGACGATCGTCCGCCAGGCCGGCATCCGATACGGTGGCATCTCGAGCAGGAGCATCGGCGTCTCGCCGCGGAGCAGGGTCTTCTTAAAGAGCCACGCCATCGCAAACGCCGCGACGATGCCGAGCATGTACATGCCGAGCATGATGCCCGCTTTTTGCAGCGCCGAAGCCATCGGGATGAGCACGGCGATCATGAGCGCATACACCGGGAGCCGTGCGGAGCAGCTCATGAGCGGCGCCACGAGGATGGTCACGAGTCGGTCCTTGCGATTCTCGATCGTGCGGGTAGCCATGATGCCCGGGATCGCACAGGCGAACGAGCTGAGCATCGGAATGAACGACTTGCCGTGCAGCCCGACCTTCGACATGAGCCGGTCCATGATGAAGGCCGCGCGCGCCATGTAGCCGGTGTCCTCGAGGATCCCGAGGAAGAAGAAGAGGATGAGAATCTGCGGGAGAAAGATCACGACCCCGCCGACGCCGGCAATGACGCCGTCGGTGATCAGCGAGCGCAGATCACTTTCCGGCAGCAGACCCCCGACCCACTCAGCGACCGCACCGATGCCGGCGTCGATCCAATCCATCGGATACGCCGCGACGGTGAAGATGCAGAAGAACATCAGCGTCATCATCGCGAGGAAGGCGACCCAGCCCCAGACGCGGTGGGTGAGCCAGGCGTCAAGCCGATCGGAAACGCTCGGGCCAAAGATGCCGCTGCCGCGATGCAGGGCCGCGGCACAGACTTCACCAATCCAGCGGTAGCGCGCTTCGACCGGCGCGGAGGTGGGGTCGATGCCTGCGGTCCGCAGCCGGGCCTGTGCAGCCTTGGTGTCGGCGATGACGATGCGATCGTGGTGGACCATGGCGTCGAGCGCCTCGTCGTGCAGCGTGAGCAGGAGCAACGCTTCGCCGCGCGCGACCTCGGCATCGACCGGGAGCTGCTTCGCGAGCGCCATGGTCTCGCGCTCGAGCACGATCGGCATCTGCGCACAATACGGCGGCGGTGGAAGCGGAGAACGCGAGAGCGCCTGCCGGAGTTCGATGAAGCCGACCCCTTTGGTCGCGATCATCGGGATCACCGGTACGCCGAGCTTCTCGCGCAGCGCCATGAGATCGATGGTCATGCCGTTTTTCTCCGCGACATCGACCATGTTCAGCGCGACCACGACCGGAATCTGCAACTCGAGCATCTGCGCCACGAGGTAGAGATTGCGCTCGAGATTCGAGGCATCAATGACGCAGATGACCGCGTCGGGCCGCGGGGTGTCGGGCTGGCGGCCGAGCAGTACGTCACGCGCGACCGCTTCATCCGGCGAACGCACCTGCAGGCTGTAGCTGCCGGGCAGGTCGAGCAGCTCCATCGTCTCGCCGTGACTGCCGAAAAAGCGTCCGGTCTTCTTTTCCACCGTCACGCCCGGATAGTTGCCGACCTTCTGCCGGAGGCCGGTCAACGCATTGAAGATCGTGCTCTTCCCGCAGTTCGGATTGCCGGCGATCGCGATGTGGCGAACGGCGTCTCCGGCCGGCGTTTTTGCGGACGCAGCCATCGGTCAGAGGCGTTCAACCTGCACGCCGGCGGCCTCGCTCTTGCGCAGGGAAAGGTGGTAGCCGCGGACCTTGATCTCCATCGGGTCGCCCAGCGGGGCGAAGCGCACGACCTCGCACTCGGCGCCAATGGTGAGACCCATCTCGAGCAAGCGCTGCCGTTGCTCCGCCGGGATGGTGAAACCCGCCACGCGGCCGCGCTGGCCGATGGTGAGGGAGCTGAGGACCGTGGGCGGTTCGGTTTGGGACATGAGCTACCCAACGAGGTTAGCAGTTATTGAGATTTCGTCGCAATTGTTTTCCGGCAGGTCGGGCAGAATACGCGGTGGCGAGAGCACCGCCGGCAGAAGAAACTCGGAGGTGCGCGCTCCGACACTCGGGAGCCTCGAAGGCTACCCGGAACGGCCCGCGTCAGGCCGCGATCTTCTCGACGTGCACGTGCTCGCCGAGGTCGCGACCGATCGCGACGCGCAAGCCCATGAGGGAACAAATGATCGCCGCGCCGTCCGAAATCTTCCGCACTTCCGCCTGATCATAGAAGCCGA
>JANPIS010000044.1:0-9800 GCA_031425095.1 Chthoniobacteraceae bacterium | reverse complement strand
GCCGCCAGCGGAATGCGTCGCGGCGGTGGCACGGTGCTTTCTACCATAGACAAGCGCCCGACGGCTCTGCATTACGTCGTGGCTGTCCCTCATGTTCGGCGACGCATACATCCGCTTGCGGGCGCAGGTCGGCACGGCGCTTTATTCGCTGGTCCGGCTGGCGCAGGATTGCGACGCCCCGGCGGCGCTGGTTGCGGAGCTGGAAGAATTGCGCGGCGGACTTCGGGAGCCATTTCTTTTCGTGACCCTCGGCGATGTGGAGTCGGGAAAATCTTCACTGCTCAATGCGCTCTTTGGGCGCGACTTCACGGACGCCCCGGCGCGCACAGAGAAGATCACGGTGTATCGCCACGGCGCGGAATCACGGGATGAGGAGTTTGCCTCCGGCGTCGTCGAGCGTCAGCGGCCCATGCTCTTCCTGCGCGATTTTACGGTCGTGGACACGCCCGCGATCGGATTGCGCGCGGAGATCGTGCCGCCGCTCGCTGCGTATGTTGCGTCGGCGGATCTGCTCCTCGTGGTCTTTGCGGCAGCCCGGTTGGAGGCGGATCGCACGTGGATGTTGCTCACGCGGTTGAATGCGATGCAGCTCAAGCGGGTCGTTTTCGTGGTCGATGCGAGCGCTGGGGAATCGCTGGAAGACGCCGCGAAAAACCTGCGGCAGATCATGCTCCGGCGGCTCGGTCATCCGCGTCCAATCTTTGCCGTGGATACGCGCCGCGCGCTGGCCGCGCGAATCGTCGGCGATCGGACTTCTTTGGCCGCGAGTGGCCTTGGGCGGCTCGAAGAATACATCGATCGCGATGTGGCCGAAGGTCTCCCTCGTCGGGCGCCGCTGGATCTGGCCCGCGTGCGCGCGCGTGAGATTCTCAAGGAGATCAGCGGTGGCTCACGCGATGCCGTGCAAACGTCGGCGCGCGATGTCCGGCTGCTGCGGGCGATGCATCAGGTGATCGAGGAGCGAAAAGATCAGTCGCTGCGGCTGATGGGCGGCATCCTGTGGTCGCTCGCGCGCACGCTCGAGGATGCGCAGCGCCTCGGGGAGGAAAGCTTCCGGCAGCATCTCTCGCTCACCGGCCTGCTGCGCGCCCTCCGCGTGTGGCGCTCGGACTTGCAGGCCAACGTGGAGGACAAGCTCCGCGACACGGTGTGGGCGGAGATCGAAACCGCGCTTGTGGAGATCGAGAAAGATCGCCGCAACGCGTGGGAGCAGCTCGAAAAGGAGCGTCGTCGGACGATGCTGGAACGGGCGCAAGGTCAGCCGCCGGACTTCGCGGATCTGCGTGAACGGCTCCGCGACGACTTCGACACGGTGCTGGGTCGGCATGCGCTGGATGCGGGCACCGACCGCCATCTGCACGCGCTCTTTTTCCTCGCCGGGGCGACGCTGCGCATCGGTCTCTACACGCTCGCCGTGGCGTTGCTCGTCGCGATCTTCACCTACTTCGCGGAGCCATCGATGTTCCGCACGGCGCTGGCGGGACTGACGGCGATCGGCGTCGCCACACTGGCCGCGCTCGGGCTTTGGCAGCGGCGATTGCTCGCGGATTTCCGGCGCTTCAGCACGCAGCGGCGGGAGGCGCTCGTCGCTGAAGTGGACGACCACGTGCGCGCTTCGGTGGAACATTTCACCGAGGATCTCGCCGATTCGCTCGGACCGCTCGAGCTCTCGTGCATGACCCGCCGCCGCTTGCACGAGCCGCTCTTCGTCCGCGCGCGGGAGCTCGACGAGATCCTCGCGAAATCGAAAGCCCTCCCGGAAACATCGGACCCTCAGGAATCGCCGCCGGCGGACCCGGCACTGGCGGACGCACGCTAGAACGATTCATTTCCCCCGCCCCCAAAAACTTTCCAGAAGGTAACCCTGCGGTGAATTCGAGTGTGCTGATCGTGGAAGATGAGGCTTCGAGCCGCCTCTTGATGCGTGAGGCTCTGGAAGCGCAGAGCTACGAGGTCCACGAGGCCGCGAATGGACAACTCGGACTCCAGGAAGCGGCGCTCCTTCACCCAGGCCTGGTGGTGCTGGATCTGAGCCTACCGGACCTCGATGGCCTCGAGGTGCTGCGGAGCCTGCGGGAGTGGAGCATCGTGCCGGTGCTCGCGTTGTGCGTGCGGCCAGGCGATGCGGAAAAGGTGACTGTGCTCGATGCGGGCGCGGACGATTACATCGAGAAGCCTTTTGACCTGAAGACATTCGCGGCGCGCGCGCGCGCGGCGGAGAGCCGGGCGCGCCGGGTGGATGAGAACGTGATCTTCACTCGCGGCGACCTCGTCGTGGATCTCGCGGCAAGGCGGGTAACGCGTGGGGGTGTGGAGTTGAAGCTGCCGGCGACGGAGTTTGAGTTGATCCGCGTCTTCGTGCGCAACGCGGGTCGGATCATCACGCATCGACGGTTGGTGCGGGAAGTGTGGGGCCCGACCGGAAGCCTGCAGCGCCAATATCTCGGCGTCTATATCACGCACCTGCGGGCCAAGATCGAAGCGGACCCGGGCGCGCCGGACTTGATCCGCACGGAGAGCGGGATCGGGTATCGCTTCGCGGCTGACGGGTGAGCGCCGCCTCGTCGAATTACGCGCGCGTCCAGGCCGCGAGTTCCTTGGCGGCGTAGGTGAGGATGAGGTCGGCGCCGGCGCGCTTGAAGGCGGTCATCGTCTCGAGGAGGACGGCCTTCTCGTCGATCCAGCCTGCGATCGCGGCAGCCTTGAGCATCGCGTACTCACCGCTCACATGGTACGCAGCGGTCGGCAGACCGAAGCGCTCTTTCACACGCCACACAATGTCGAGATAGGCCAGACCGGGCTTGACCATCACGATGTCCGCGCCTTCCTCGACATCCAGCGCGACTTCGCGCAGCGCTTCACGCGCATTGGCCGCATCCATCTGGTAGCCGCGGCGATCGCCAGCGGCGGGCGCGCTATCGGCCGCATCGCGGAAGGGACCGTAGAATGCGGACGCGAACTTTGCCGCGTAGCTCATGATCACCGTCTGCGAAAAGCCGGCCTCGTCGAGCCCGCGGCGCATCGCTCCGATCCGGCCGTCCATCATGTCGCTCGGCGCCACGATGTCCGCGCCAGCGCGCGCGTGAGATACCGCTGCGCGGACGAGCAACTCGACCGACGCGTCATTTTCCACATGCACGCTATCGCCGTGAAAGTGGGCGATGCCGCAGTGGCCGTGGCTCATGAATTCGCACAGGCAGACGTCGGTGATCACGATCAATCCCGGGCACGCGGACTTCAGCGCGCGAACCGCCCGCTGCACGATGCCGTCCTCCGCGTAAGCCTGCGAGGCGCGGTCGTCCTTGTGCTCCGGAATGCCAAAGAGAATCACACTCCCCACGCCAGCGGCCTGAGCCGCCTGCGCTTCGGTGACCACTTCCCGCTCCGAGAGCTGCTCGACACCGGGCATCGACGCCACGGGCGAGCGACCGGTCACCTTTTCACTGACGAACAGCGGGAGGATAAAGTCGCGCGGCGACAGCGAGGTTTCGCGGACGAGCGCGCGCAGAGCGGGGGAGGAACGGAGTCGGCGCGGACGGATGGGAAGGTCGAGGGCCATGGAGTGGAGCTATGCCTATCGGAAAAGGATGCGGGAGAGCGGCAACATAGCCGGATCCTTGGGGAATCGGGAACCAAGAACCGCGGATGTCGGTGTGCGGGCGGGGGAATCGCGCATTCATCAGCTCCGGGTCGGGCAACCAGGCAGTTTCTGCCGCTTGACATCCCAGCCGCGGACCCCCAGAAACCGACCCAGCCGGGCTGTTTTGAGTATAGAAATGAGGCGCGGCATGTCTCTCCCGAACCCGTCAGAACAACCACGCCCACAAGTCTTCACGATGAAACTCATGTTTCCCTCTCACCGGGCCGCACTCGGTACGGTCCTCCTCGGATTGGCTGTGACGGACGGAGCGGTGGCTGGATTCGTCACTCGGTCCGTCGGTGGTGACGCCACCGCGGCCTCCATCCAGGCGACGGTCGATCTTTTCCGCGCCGACCTCGGCAATCCGAATAACGGCAATGCCGTGGGGCCGCTGCTTACCGGTCGGCGTGAGATCAATTGGGATGGCGGCGGGGTCTCGACGACGACCAACTCCGGGGCTCCCTTCTTCGGTTTTCAGAACATCCGCGGCGCGGCCTTTTCCACTCCGGGGACCGGCTTCGTGCAAGCGACGCCGGCGGGATTGGGCGCGGACTTTGGCCAGCCGAGCTACGGCACGTCCTTCAGCGCCTTCAGCGCACAACGGCTCTTCTCGCCCGTCGGGAGCAATGTCATCGACATCACTTTCTTCCAGCCGGGCTCGAACGGGACCATCCCGGCGACTGTGAGCGGCTTCGGCGCGATCTTCTCCGACGTCGATCTCGCGAACACGACCCGGCTGCAGTTCTTCGATTTCCAAGGCAACGAGCTCTTCAATCAAACCGTGCCTGCTTCGACGGTGAGTAACGGCGGCTTTTCGTTCCTCGGGGCGAAGGGGAACGCGGGGGAGAAGATCTTCCGGGTGCGCGTGCCGCTCGGGAATGTTCTGTTGGGCTCCGTGGACGGGGGCGGCCTCGATGTGGTGACGGTGGACGATTTCCTCTACAGCGAACCCGTCCCGATCCCCGAGCCGACGACCGCGATCTTTGGTCTCGGCCTCGCGATGGCCTGCCTCACGGGGCGGCGTCGGGCGAAGAGCTGAGTCGCGCTCAGCGTCCGGCGACCCGCGCGTAGATGTCGCGTCGGGTGAGGATGTCTTCGATGTACCGGCGGGTGCTGGGAAAATCCATCGCGCCGATGAGATCGTCGGCATTGGCCTTGTCCGCTAGTCGGGTCTCCGTCACCCAGCGATCCACCCGGCTGCGACCGGCATTGTATTCCGCGAGGGCGAAGACCGCGGGACGATCGCGATCCTTCCAGCGCTCGAGCGCCCGCGCCAGATACCACCCGCCCACGGCGACGTTCGTGCGTGCGTCGAAGAGATCCGTGGCGGTGAAAGTCTCGACCCGCTCCGCTTTCGCCCAATCCAGCGCTGCGGCCTCGCCCACCTGCATCAGCCCGCGTTCGCCGCTCGCCCCGACCTTGTCCGCATGAAACGCGCTCTCCCGCCAGACCACTGCCTTGAGCAGATGCGGATCGATTCCATTGCGCGCCGCCGTCTCCCGGATCAGCTCGTCATATTGCCAATACCGCTGGCCAGATCCCCACTCCTGCACGGTGTAGAGCGGGTCCGGCGAGCGCCAGAGCGTGATGCCGGCGGCGATCGCGGCGGCAAAGAGGAGAGTGAGGAAAGTGCCCTTGAGAAAGCGGACCATGGGGCGGGGATTGAAGGAAGTGGAAGGGGAAAGTGGAAGGTGAAAGTGAGCAACTCTGCGGAGATGACTCGCGCCGGCACTTTCCACCTTCACTTTCCGCTTTGGCGGTCGCTAGTCTCGCCCCTCCATGTCGCAAGAATACAAAGTGAAGCTCGAGGTCTTCGAAGGCCCGCTCGATCTGCTGCTCTATCTCATCAAGAAAGACGAGGTCGATATCTACGACATCTCGATCGAGCGCATCACCCAGCAGTATCTCGCGTTCATGGAGGCTTTCAAAGTGCTTGACCTCGACGTGGCGGGCGAGTTCGTGGTCATGGCCGCGAACCTCATTTACATCAAGAGCCGCAGCCTGCTCCCGGCGCACGTCCAGCCGCCGGAGGAGGAAGTGGAGGAGGATGATCCGCGCTGGGATCTCATTCGGCAGCTCGTGGAGTACAAGAAGTTCAAGGACGCCGCCGCCCAGCTCGGCGAACGCGAGGCCCTGCAAAACAGCCTCTACCAGCGCCTGCCTGACGCGACCGAAGCGCAGCCCGAACGTCCGCTCGGCGAGGTCTCCGTCTTCGACCTCATCCACGCCTTCAGCAACGTCCTCAAGCGGATCACTGTGCAGGAGAATCTGCGGGAGATCTTCGAGGAGAATTTCACCGTCTCGGACAAGATCGACCTGATCATGAAGATGACCGCGAGTGATGTGCCGCTGAAGTTCACCGAGCTCTTTGCCAGCGCCGCCTCGCGCACGGAGATCGTCGTCACCTTCCTCGCCCTGCTCGAGCTCATCCGGCTGAAGCAGCTCCGCTGCATGCAGGAGGAAGTCTTCGGCGAAATCGAGCTCCGTCGCGTCTAGCCCGTGGAAAGTCTAGCCGTACCCATGACCCTGAAGCAGGTAGTCGAAGCGCTGGTCTTCGCATCGCCGAAGACGATGCAGGTGAAGGAGATCGTCGCGGCGCTGAAGTCGGCAGGGCAGGACACGGACGATCAGGTGGCGTTGGATTATGCGAAGGCGAAGGAGGCAGACGTGATCGCGGCCCTGCACGAAATCCAGGCGGACCTGGTGGCGACCGGGCGCGCCTTTCAGCTCGTCGAGCAGGTGAATGGCTGGACGCTGGTCAGCGATCCAGGCGCGGCCCGTTGGGTGCGGCAACTTTATCCGGAGGCCAAGCCCACGAAGCTCACCGGCCCGCAGCTCGAGACGCTGGCGATCATCGCCTATCGGCAGCCGGTGACGCGGGCGGACATCGAGGCTGTGCGCGGTGTGGCGGTGGATGGCGTGATGCAGATCCTGCTCGATCGCGCGCTGGTGAAGATCGCCGGGCGCGCTGAAGTCCCCGGGCGCCCGCTGCTCTATCAGACCTCGGAGTATTTCCTGCAGCACTTCGGGCTGAAGAATACCAACGAACTGCCAAACGCGGACGAGCTGAAGCGCATCGTGCTCCCGACCGCACCGGTGCCCGAGGCGCCGGCGGCCGAGGAGAAGCCATCGGAAAAGGCCGAGGACGGAGGACGGCCCGCCGAAGCCGCGAGCGAAGAGCCCGCGCCAGATTCGACGGCAGAGCCCGCCGTCGAAGACACCGCTCCGGAGCCGCCGCCCACTGAGGAGCCGGTTCTCGAGAGTGAAATCGCGCCGGATGCGGATAAATCTGATACTTGAAATCCCCGTGAAGCTCTCCGACCTCCGCAAAAAAATCGACGCCATCGACGAGCAGATCATCCGCCTGCTCAATGAGCGCGCCGATCTCGTGCATGAAGTCGGCGTGCTGAAGAAGTCCGAGGGCGCGGCGATCTATGTGCCGGAGCGGGAAGAGCAGGTCTTGCGTGGCCTCGCGACGAAGGCGCGCGAACTCAACAGCCGCCTCCCCGAAAAGGCGATCCGCGCCATTTACCGGGAGATCATGAGCGCCTCGCTGGCGCTGGAGAAGGGACTCACGATCGCCTACTTCGGACCCGAAGCGACGAACACCCATCAGGCCGCGCGCGGCCGCTTCGGCGCGAGCGTCGAGTATTCCGCGTGCATCACCATCGCCGATGTCTTTGACTCCGTGGCCCGCGGCCATGCCGACTACGGCGTCGTCCCCATCGAGAATTCCACCGAAGGCGCCGTGAGCCACACGCTCGATGTCTTTTCCGAAAGCGACCTGCGCATCTGCGCGCAGATCCTGATGAAGATCGAAAACCATCTCGCCGCGAAGATCGCGAAGAAGGACATCCGCAAGATCTACTCACACCCCCAGGTCTTCGGGCAGTGCCGCAACTGGCTCCGGCACAATCTGCCGGACGCGGAGCTGATCGAAGTCGGAAGCACCCCGCGCGCAGCCGAACTCGCCGCCAAGGAACCGCACGCTGCCGCACTCGTCGGCGCGATGGCCGCGGAATTTCACGGCCTCTCGATCCTCGAGCCGTCGGTGCAGGACAATCCGAACAACACCACGCGCTTCCTCGTCATCGGCCACAACAGCTCACAGGCCACGGGCGACGATCGCACGTCGCTGATGTTCTCGCTGCAGGACAAGCCCGGCGCGCTCTTTGCCGCGATCGAGCCCTTCAAGGCCCTGAAAATCAACATGAGCAAGATCGAAAGCCGCCCCTCGAAGCGGAAAGCGTGGGAGTATTTCTTCTTCGTGGATATCGACGGCCACGCCAGCGAGCCGAAGGTCGTCGAGGCAATCGAATCGCTCACCAAGCACTGCACGTTGGTGAAAGTCCTCGGCACGTATCCGAAGACGCTTTCGTAGGCTGCGTCTGCCGTTCCTCGCTTTCGCTTTCCGCGAATCCGGGGATCCACGCCGGTGCCTCCGACCGGCGAGGCCTGGACAACTCCGCCAAGGGGGTGACGCCCGATGTAGGTTGAGGTCTTACGTTGCTTGTAGGCTAAAATCTTACGGAGCTATACGCGAAAACCGACATTGTTTCGCATTTTTTGGAAAAAAGCCTGTCCCTCGGTTGCCCCTTCTTGGTCTCCTGTCCGATTCCATGAATACACAGAGTCATCACTACCTGCGATGGGCGCGCGGGATTTGCTCAGTCGCCTTTGCCAGCATTTGTCTGGCACTCACTGTCACCGCACACGCCCAGGCGCCAGGCCGCATCAAGCGCACCGTCCCAGATACGGAACGGGGTGGGTATTTCGCCTACCCCTACGGCAACCAGTGGGACCGCCTCGGTGCTGACTTCGGCCGGACCAATCTCAGCTTCGGTCTCATGCCCGCTGACGCAGTGAAGGGCCTGCACGGTCGCCTTCAGCACTTCAACGCCAACGACGACGGCAATGGCTTCTCCTACTTCCCGTGGGCAGAATTCAACGCCTACGACGCCGATGAAGTGCGCCAAGGCCGCCCATCGATGCTCTGTTCGGCGACTTATCAGGGGAAAAAGCGCCCACTTTATTTCAGTTACGGCACCTTCGATTCGCAAATCGCCTTTCAGCCGATGAATGTGCGCGATGAGCGCTTCATCAAGTTCTGGATCAAGAATTACGCGCGCAACATTCTCTCGAGCAACTACTACCAGAACTGGTGGGTCGGCTGCGACAATGGCACCTTCCGCAAGGAAAACTACGGCGTCATCAACGATTCCGGAAGTTACATCCAGAACGTCCCTTGGGATTCCCCCTATCCGCAGACCGAGTCCGAGTGGGTCAGCGCAAACATCCTCATGCTGCGCCGCATCAAGGAATGGGCGCCCAATCTGCATATCGCGACCAATGACGTCGGCCTGAGCGACAACCTGGCGTATCGCATGCAGGAGTTCCTGCCTTATTTGGACGGCGTCATCCGCGAGACCTTCTGGTATCACGAAGACGGCGGCAGCGATTGGTGGCGCACCGACTTCTACAATACCCTGTCTGAGGATTACCTGCGGGGCACGCTCGGCAAGATGGAAATCCTCGAGATGAAGCTCGAGCCGTACGACTCGACACGCATCCGCCGCTCCTACCTCGCCTACCTGATCTTCGGCGGCGAAAACTTCTTCTTCGGCCCCAAGGATTCCTCCTCGCGCGAACTCGACCCTGGCCTCTGGGCCGACGTGCGGAACCGTCTCGGCAAACCGACCGGCGGCTGGCAAAGCAGCCAGGAATCCGGCCGCAGCCCTGGCCATCGCCTCTACTGGCGCGAGTGCGAAGGCGGCATCGCCTATCTGAACTGGACCGGCACTTACAAGACAGTCGGGCTTCCAAGTGGCCGTACTTACTACGACCGCTTCGGCAACCAGATCAACAGTCTCTCGCTTGGCGACATGGAGGGCGACTACGTTCAGTATTCACCCTCGGCCCGCGTCTCCTGGCCATCCATCAATCCGCGCTTCGCCGGCCCGGTCGCGGGTCCGGTGACCGTAAAGCTGGACATCGATCCGGCCTTCAGCACGGGGGCCAAGATCCGTTACACCACGGATGGCTCGGATCCGAACTCCTCCTCGCCGACCTACGGCGGGAGCATCACGCTTTACAGCAGCGCGACGGTGAAGGCGCGGGCTTTCAAGTCCGGTCAGCTCGACAGCTTCGTGAATGCCGCGGC
>JANPIS010000043.1:0-5483 GCA_031425095.1 Chthoniobacteraceae bacterium | reverse complement strand
GCGGACGCGAGGCGCTGCACGTCGGCGTCCAGGCCGGTGTAACGTTTCGGAGAGGTGAGGATCTTCTGGCGCAGGTCGAGGATCTGGCGCGTGGTTTCGCTGAGCTGATAGGTGAGCGCGGGCAGATCGCGCTGCGCCTTTTCGAGCATAGCGACGAAGCGGGCTTCGGTGAGCGGCAGGACCGGGGTGAGCTCCAGCGCGTGGGTGATGAGATGCTGATAAGCACTCTTGTGCAGGACGTCTGGTGCGATGGAATTGGGTGACGGCGCCTGGAGCTTCACGCCAATCTGGTGGAGCGCGTCGTGGAAGCTCGCGGCCTGTTTTGCGGTGCCGGGGATGTGGCACGCGAGGCTGGCGAGTTCTTTCCAGAGGCGCGCGAGATCGCGGGCGAGGACGAGTTCCCCGAGGCGCTGCACGGCGGGGGGTGAAGCGGCGAGGGCTTCGTCGCGCTTGCGGAAGAGGCGCACGTCCACTTCGCCATCGCGCACGGCGAGGCCGGGATAAGCGAGTACCGGTGCGCCGCCGACTTCCTCGATGACCACCGACTCCGGCAAGTCACCAAACGACCACACGGTGACGGCGCGCCTTTCCCACTGGCGCACCGCTTTCTCCCACGCCGCGGAACGCACATCGCGTGTCTCGACCTGCGCGTGGATCGCCGCGAGATCGCGTCCGGCGGCGACGGTCTGGTTGCGGCGATCCACCACTTCCACCCGTGGCTGCAGATGCGCGGGAAGGCTTTGTGGAGGCCAATCGGCGGCGCGCACCGTGACGCGATATCTTCGCGAGAGGAAGTCGGCGAGCGCGGTGAGGAAGTCCGCGCGGCCAGGCTGAAACTCGCCGGCGATCTCGCGGATCTTCGCCTCGAGCGGCATGAGCGTTTTCCGTACGGCCTTGGGCAGCGCGCGGAGGAGCACGGCGATCTGCTCTTCGCGCAGGCCAGGGACCATCCACTGGAGCTGGCCGGTGGTGAGTTGCTCGGCGACGGGCAGCGGCACGCGCACGGTGACGCCGTCGGCGTCGTGGCCGGGTGTGTAGGCGTAAGTGATCGGCAGGGCGGTGTGGCCGAGCGAGACGTGATCGGGGAAGAGCTGGCGGTCGTAGGTCGCGTCGTCGTCGCCGATGAGGTCGGCCTCGGTGGCGCAGAGGAAATCCGGCTCGCGCCCGATCCGATCGCGGACGAGGCGATTGAAGTCATGCACCGACGACACGCCTTCGATGCGCGCGGCGTAAAACTGGTAGAGCGACTCCTCGAGATCATGCGCGCGCCGGCTGCGCACCCGGGTCAGCGCCGTCTCGATCTTGTCGCGCACCTTGCGATTCTCCGTGAAGAACCGGTGCGGCAGCTTGGCCTCCTCGGCGACGAGCGCGCCGCGGATGAAAAGCTCGGTCGCTTTCACCTGATCGATGCGGCCGAAATCGACGAGCCGCCGCGCGATCTCGAGTCCATGCACCAACACGCGTTCGAGCACGAGCACACGGCCGGCTTTCGCGCTCCAGTGCGGCTCGGTGTGGCGGAACTGGCAGAGATGCGCGCCGAGGTCGATGACCCACTCGGGATTGATGCCCGCGACCATCCGCGCGAAGAGCTGAGACGTTTCCACGATCTCGCCGGCGACGATCCAGAGCGGCTGGTGGGACTTGTCCGCGGGCTTGGCGGCGGCGGCGGATTTGCGCGGTTTCTCGCGGCGCTCGTAGAGATTCGAGCCGGGGAAAAGCGTCACCGCGCGATCACCGGAGGCTTTGTAGCCATTGCGCTCCTGGCGCAGCGCGATCTGCCCGAGCAGGCCGGAGAGCACGGCGCGATGCACGGCGGGATAGTCCACGTCGTCAGCCGTGCGGATCTCGCGCGTGGGTGCCTCGTCGTCCACGGCATCGGTGAGCTGACGGTGAATGTCGCGCCACTCGCGCATGCGGGAGACGGAGAGAAAATTCGCTTTGCAAAAGCGGCGCAGGGCATTGCCGCTGGCGCGCGTCTCGGCGTCGGGCGCGGCTCGCCAGAGATTCAGCAGCGAGAGGAAATCCGAGTCGGGATCGGCGAAGACCTTGTGGGCGGCGGCGGCGGCTTCCTTGGCGTCTTCGGGCCGCTCGCGGGGATCGGGCACGCTGAGGCCGGCGGCGATGACGAGCATCTCCGCCAGCACCTTTTCCTCCCGCGCCTGGAGCAGCATACGGCCGAGCGTGGGATCGATGGGCAGCCGCGCAAGCTCGCGGCCGAGCGGTGTGAGTTCGTTGATGTCGCTGAGCGCGCCGAGTTCGTGGAGCAGCGTGTAGCCGGCGCGGATCGCGGCGGCTACGGGCGGATTGAGGAAGGGAAAGGTCTCGATGTCGCCGAGCCGGAACGCCTTCATCCGCAGGATGACCTCGGCGAGATTCGCGCGCTGGATTTCCGGCTGGGTGAAGCGCGGGCGCTTTTCAAAATCCTCCTCGTCGTAGAGCCGGATGCAGATGCCGTCCTGCACGCGGCCCGCGCGGCCCGCGCGCTGATTCGCGCTGCTCTGCGAGACCTCTTCGACCGGCAGGCGCTTGGTGCGCGTGCGCGGATTGTAGCGGCTCATGCGCGAGAGGCCGGCGTCGATGACGTAGCGGATGCGCGGCAGCGTGATGGACGTCTCGGCGATGTTCGTCGCCACGAACACGCGCCGACGCGGGCCGGGCGCAAAGATGCGCTGCTGCTCGGCGGCGGGCATGCGCCCGAAAAGCCCGATGACTTCGATGCCGGAACCGAGGCTGCCTTCGAGCAGTTCGCGCGTGTCGCGGATGTCGCGCTCGGTGGGCATGAAGACGAGCACGTCGCCGGCTTCCGATTCGATGAGCGCGTCCTCGGTCGCACGCACCGCGGCTTCGATGTGGCTGAGTTCGTTGGCGTCTTCGTCGTGGCGCGCGTGCGATTCGATCGGCGCGTAACGGATCTCCACGGGCCAGAGGCGTCCGGAGACCTCGATGATCGGCGCGCCGCCGAAGGCTTTCGAGAAGGCCTCCGTGTCGATGGTGGCGGAGGTGATGATCAGCTTCAGGTCGCAGCGTTTCCGCAGCATGCTTTGCAGGTAGCCGAGGAGGAAATCGATGTTCAGCGAACGCTCGTGCGCTTCATCGAGGATGAGGGCGGAATAGGCGCGGAGCAGCGGGTCCGATTGGATCTCGGCGAGCAGGATACCGTCGGTCATGAACTTCACCCGGGTGTCGCGGGCGGTGTCGTCATTGAAGCGCATCTTGCAGCCGACCTCGCGTCCCCACGCGACGCCGAGTTCCTCCGCGACGCGCTTCGAGACGCTCAGTGCGGCGACGCGCCGGGGCTGGGTGCAGCCGATCTTGCCGCGCAGCGCGAGCCCCGCATCGAGGCACATCTTGGGAAGTTGCGTGGTTTTTCCCGAACCCGTCTCGCCCGCGACGACGACGACCTGATGCTCCCGGATCGCCGCGACGATCTCCTCGCGCCGCGCGGTGATCGGCAGGTCTGCGGGATAAGTGATCGTGGCCATGCCGTGGAAAAGGGTGCCGACGATACACGGGAACGCTGCCGCGGAAAACCCTGGCGCCTCGCTGCGGGCACAAACCATCTGTTCCCGAAAACTGGCGGTGAGGGAGGGATTTGAACCCTCGATACCCTTTCGAGTATGCCGCTTTAGCAAAGCGGTGCTTTCGACCACTCAGCCACCTCACCGGGTCAGGTTGCGGAGTAAAGCCGACGATCCCGCGAGCGTCAAAAGAAAATCCGCCGCGGCGTCAGTGAATCACGATTCCCGACGCGCTGGACGGGCGCGCTGGACGCGCTTCGGTTTCCGTTCGGGCTCCGGGGCGCTGGGGGTGGCGCGGAGCTGGGTGAGCTCTTTTGGCGTCATCAGGCGCCATTCGCCAGGGCGGAGGTGGGCGAGCTTGATGGGGCCGATGCGGACGCGCTTGAGGTGCATGACTTCGTAGCCGAGCTCGTAGAGCATGAGGCGGATCTGGCGCTTGATGCCCTGGCGCAGGACGATCCGAATTAGGTGGGGCTTGATCTCGCCGACCAGTTCCGCTTTGGCGCGGCCTCCGACGATGTGAAATCCGCGCAGGAGCTTTTCGCGGTGCGCGGGGTCGAAGGGCTTGTCGATGCCGACCTCGTATTCCTTTTCGACGTGGAAGCGTGGATGCGTGAGGCGGAGGGCGAGGTCGCCGTCATTCGTGACAAGCATGAGGCCTTCGCTGTCGCGATCCAGCCGGCCGACGTGGAAGACGCGCGGCCATTTCTCCGGCAGCAATTCGAAGATGGTGCGGCGGCCCTTTTCGTCGTCGGCGGTGCAGAGAAAGCCGCGCGGCTTGTGGAGCACGGCGTGGATGGTCTGCTGCGCGTGGATGACGCGACTGCCGACTTTCACGGAGTCTTCGGGGCCGACTTGCGAGGCGAGGTCGTCGGTGACGCGGCCATTGATGCGCACGCGGCCGGATTTGATGAGCTCCTCGACGCCACGGCGTGAACCGAGGCCGGCGGAGGCGAGGAAACGATTGAGGCGCATCGCACCTACATATCTGAAATCTGCGATCTGGAATCTGAAATCTCCGACACTTGCATCTGGCATTCGATCGGCTACCTAAGCCCGCAGCTCGCGCTTTTTCACAAAATGTCGAAGTTTGTCATACCCCGAAAGACCGTCTATCGGCTCTCGCTGTACTATCGGGCGCTGCAGCGGCTGCGGCAGAATCACATCGACACCGTGTCCTCAGCGGCGCTCTCCAGCGCAGCGGGGGTGAAGCCGACGCAAATTCGCAAGGATCTCGCGTATTTCGGGCAGTTTGGGACGCGCGGGCTCGGCTACAACGTCGCGGCGCTGAGCGCGCAGCTCACGGATGTGCTCGGGACGACGCGGCTCCAGCCAGTGATCCTGGTCGGGGCGGGAAATCTCGGGTCGGCGCTGCTTGGGTATCCGGGTTTTGCGAAGGAGGGCTTTGAAGTGGTGGCGGCGTTCGACGTGGAGGCGAACCGCCAGCGGGCGAAGGATCTCGGAGTGAAGCTGCTGCCGATGCCGAAGATCGGCGACTTCGTGCGGAAGAATAATGTGAAGATGGCGATCCTCACGGTGCCGGCGGTGGTCGCGCAGGAGGTGAGCAATGAACTCGTGGAGGCGGGCATCCAGGCGATCCTGAATTTTGCGCCAATCATCCTCCAGGTGCCGGACAAGGTGGTGGTGAACAACGTGGACCTGGCCATCGAGCTCGAGAATCTGAGCTACTTCATCCAGTGAGCGGAGAACGCGAATTCCGCGGTGCGCACGCGTCCCATGGACTCGCGCTGCCTGCGGATGCGGTGCTGGTGAAAAGCGCAGTCGCGAATGAAGCGCCTGTGCTCTTTGCGGCGAGAAGAGGCGATGTGCCGCAGCCCATTCCCGCGCCTCATTTCGATCTCGAGCAGACATTGGAATGCGGGCAGGTCTTTCACTGGCAGCGCGAGGATGGGGGATACTGGGGCGTAATCGGTGACGAGCCTGCATTCGTGGAACAGTGCGGCG
>JANPIS010000042.1:0-2319 GCA_031425095.1 Chthoniobacteraceae bacterium | reverse complement strand
CCGAGATCGATCTTGATGGAAGGTGAGCCCGCCACCGAATCGCCATCCCAGTAGGAGACGTTGTCGAAATTCGCCCGCTGCGGCTGCGTGGTCCGACGGTAGCCACCCATGTAGATCGTCTCGTCGCCAAAGCGCGGATCACGAGAGCCACACCCGGCTAGAAGCAGCAGGGCAAGCAGGAGAAAGGCACTGGCGGTGATTCGCATTGAAGGTTCAGGAAAATTCAGGCGCGCAATAAACTGGTCCCGGCTGGAGCCGTCAAGCTGCGCGGCACGGGGGCCGGGACACGCGCGTGGGCGAGTGATTCGCGCGCGCAGCGCGGGCGGATGCCCCGCTCACGGTATTCCGCCACTCCGAAGGTAGGCGATCAGGTCGCGCGCTTCGCGATCGTTGAGCGGCGTGAGCAGGCCCTCGGGCATCATGGAAAATTCGGAGACGGTCGTCGTTTTGATCTCGGGGCGCGGGATGGTCAGCGCTTCATTCGGTGTCACGACGGTCACGACTTTGGGATCCTGCTGATTGGCGACGCCGACGAGCACGCGGCCGTCTTTCAACTCCACGGCGGAGGTGCGGTAGGCGTTCGGGATTTCGGCATTCGGATCGAGGATGTTGTGCAGCAGGTAGTCGAGGTCCGCGCGATTCGAGCCGGTGAGATCGGGGCCGATCTTGCCGCCAGCGCCAAAGAGGGTGTGGCACGCGGCGCAGGTGCGTTCGTAGATGGCACGGCCATGCATCGCGTCCGCTTTTGGCAGCGTCGTGCTGGCGACGAGCGCTTTGTATTTCTCACGCGCGGCGATCTTGTCGGCGGTGGCTTCGCGCGCGACGCCCCAGAGCTTTTCGAGCTGAGCGTTGAGGTCCGGTTGATTGAGAGCGCGGATCTGGCGGGCGATATCTGCGGAAAGATCGCGCGCGGGAATGCGATCGGCGGCGACGGCCGCGAGCAGCGGCTGGGCAAACGCCGCGCGGGAGACGAGCGTGAGAAGGGCGTCGCGTTTTTCCCCAGCGGTGAGTTGCGCGTAGATGTCGATGATGGCGTTTGGCGTGTGGCTGTCGCCATACGCCCCGAGCCCACGTAACGCGGCGGCGCGAAGCGCGGGATCGGCGAGCAGTTTTTGCAAAACCGGCGGCAGCGCCGGGTCCTGCACATTCAGTAAGGATTCGAGGGCACGGAGTCGGGCCGGTGCAGCACCGGTGGAATCGATGAGCGTCTGGCGTGTTGCCGTGAGCGCGGAGGAGCTGCCGAAGGTGAGTGAAAGCGGCTGCAGCAGGGCGCGCACTGACGAGTCGGCGGAGGTGAGCTTCGTCTCGATCTGCTCCCAGCCGGGCGGCAGCGGCACTGTGCGCTGGCCCTTCAGCGCCGCCGTGATCCCGGTGAGTACCGCCGATTGCCGCGCGGCGTCGTCGAGCTTCTGCAACGCCGTGACGAGCACGCCCATCGCTTCAGGAGTTCCGATCGTGGTGACGCGGCGCGACGTGAATTCCAGCGCTCGCGGAAGCTTCGATTCGAGCGCGATGGATAGCGCTCGATTCACGTCGAGCGCCACGAGCGGCTCCAGAGCCCACCAGGCCATCAGCGGAACATTGTGATCCGCGGCATCCTCCGCATGAAAATGAAGTCCGGCCACGATCTCCCAACGCTGCTCCGGCGCGAGCCGCTGTGCTGCCGCCGCCAGATAGAGCCGCACGACAGGTGACTGATCTTCCTTCGCAAGCCGGACTAACTCCTTTGCCACAAGCAGCGAAATGGCACGCTCTTCGCCCATCGACTGCGCCGCCCAGGCGCGCACGTGCTCGCTTGAAGCTGCGAGTAGCGCGAGGCCGATCTCCGGCGTCAGTCCACCCGTGGAATGCAGCGCCCAGAGCGCCCGCAGCTTGCGCGTGGGGTCAGCATTCCCGGTGAGCATCTTCGCGAGAGCGCCGTGGACTTCCACGCTCGGTCCGCGTTCCTGCAGGATGCGTCGCGCATGCCGCACGAGCCATTCGTTCGGACTCGCTTGCAGCTGCACCAACTCCGCGCTACTCAGCTTTTGCAAATCCACAGGCGCCGCCTTCTTCAGCTCGCCGTAGCTCACTTTGAAGATGCGGCCATTGCTGCGGTCGTGGACTTCGACGTTGCGGTTGTGGCACTGCTGTTTGTCGTACCAATCGATCATGAACACGGAGTCATCCGGCCCCATCTGCAGATCGACGATCTGCGACCAGGCGTCGTTGAAGCGGATCAAATCCTCGCCGTGTTTGCCGACGTAGCCGCTGCCGCGCGGTTCGAGCACGTCCATATTGATCCGCGCGCCGTGGATGTTGTTCATGAAGGCGGCGCCG
>JANPIS010000041.1:0-53980 GCA_031425095.1 Chthoniobacteraceae bacterium | reverse complement strand
GAAGGAAGCGGGCAAGCTCGAGGAATCAATCAACGAGGCGCACCGCTACGCGCGGGAACTTCTCGTCGAGGAATACATCGCCGGCCGCGAACTCACCGTCGGCATCGTGGGCACCGACGTGCTGCCGGTGATCGAGATCGTCGCGAAGAAGGACTTCTACAACTTCGAGAACAAATACCCGTTCCTGAATCCGAACGCTCCCGGTGCCGAGCATTTCTGTCCGGCAGCACTCACGCCGGAGGAAACGATGTGCGTGCAGGAGGCCGCCATCGCCGCCCATCGCGCGCTGGAACTCGAAGTCTACTCCCGGGTCGATGTGCTCCTCGACAAGCAAGGGCAGCCGTTTGTCCTCGAGATCAACACGATTCCCGGCATGACCCCATCGAGCCTCCTGCCGGAAGCCGCGAGCGTCGTCGGGATCACTTATCCGGAACTTTGCCGCCGTATCATCGAGCTGTCGCTCGCGCGCCGCCCATGAAGAAGCCGACGAATTCCAAAGGCGGGAACAAGAAGCTGAACAAGCGGCCGCACGTCCTCGACGTGACGCTGACCCAGCACAAGGAACGCGCCAAACGCGCGCGGGCCACGTTCCGCCGGGTCTTTGGCGCGATCCTGCTCGTCGCGCTGGTCGTGGGTTCCTACGTCGGCGGGAAGGAAGCGTTGCGCCGCTTCCTCTGGGAGAATCCCGACTACTACGTGAGCGAAATCGTCTTCCGGACCGATGGCACATTGTTGCGCGAGGACGTCATCCAGCACGCGCAGATTGTCGAAGGGCAAAACATTTTCCGCCTCGATCTCGCCAATGCGCGCCGCCTGATTTCCGAGCTGCCGCAGGTCGAGCGCGTCGACGTCGAGCGTCACCTGCCGAATCGCGTGACCGTCGCCATCGCGGAGCGCAAGCCGATCGCGTGGGTCATGAACCGCGCGGACGAAGACCCGACCCAGTCGGCCAAGGCCTACCTGATCGACGCGCGGGCGATCCCCATGAAGCCGCGGAGCAAGCTGCATCAGTTTATGCATCTCCCGATCATCTGCGGATTCCCGATTGAGAACCTCGCGGACGGCCAGCGGGTGACGAGTTACGAAGTGCTCGCGGCGCTCGATCTCGTCCGCCTCAACGAAGCCAACACGCGCTGGCAAATCCGCACGATCGATGTGCAGAGCGGCTATTCGCTGCTCGTCACGGACATCCGCCGCATCCAGTTCCTCTTTCACCTCGACAACCTCGAGCAGCAGATCGAGCGATTGCACAAGCTCTTCGCGATCATTGGCAGCGAGCGGCAGAAGGAACTGATGAAGGTGAACCTTTTCGGCGCGCGCAATACGTACGTGGATTACCGCCCCGCGGAATCGGGCCCGGACATGACGGAAGTCGTGGCACAGACCATGAGCAAATCGCGGACGCCACCGCAGCCGCTGCCTCCGGCTAAGACGACGCAAGCCGCCAAGACGACTCCGCCGCCGAAGGCCACGCCCGCGCCTAAGAAATCCACCAAACCGTCCAACCCCTCTCCCACGCCGCCACCCCGCAAACCTTCCGCAGTCGATCCACTCAAGAAACCGTTCAACTCCAATGGGCAAAGATAACCTCTTCGTCGGCCTCGAAATCGGGACCTCGAAAATCTGCGTCGCAGTCGGCGAAAGCCGGCCCGACGGAACTGTAAAAATCCTCGGCGTGGGCGAAGAGCCCTCACGCGGAGTACGCAAAGGCGAAATCGTTGATTTCGAAACCGCCGGCAAATGCATCCGCTCCGCGCTCGCGTTCGCGGAGGAGAAAAGCGACGTCGCCATCGGCGCCGTTTATCTCGCCGTCACCGGCAGTCACATCCAGTGCTTCAATAACCGTGGCGCGATCAGCATCCCCGAAGAGCGCGATGAGATCTGCGACGATGACTTCGATGAAGTGCAGGCCAGTGCGCGTGAGGTGAGCATCCCCGCCCCGAATGTTTTCATTCACTCGCTGCTCCAGCATTACTACGTCGATGGCCAGGACGGCGTGCTCAATCCCATCGGGATGTGCGGACGCCGGCTCGAGGCGGATTTCCACATCATCCACGGCATCGCGAATCGCGTGAAGAACAGCGTGCGTTGCGTGAAGGAAGTCGGTCCGGAAGTGATCGACGTGGTCTTTGCTCCGCTCGCCACCGCGCAGGTCGTGCTCGATATCAACCAAAAGGGACTCGGCGCGCTCGTCATCGACATGGGCGGCGGAACCACCGACTACATCGTCTATGTGAATGGCGCGGTAAAGGTGAGCGGCTGTGTGCCGATCGGCGGTGATCACATCACCAACGACATTTCGCTCGGCCTCCGCATCCCGATCAATCGCGCGGAGAAGTTGAAGCGGGAAGAGGGGAGCGTAACGATCGGTGCGAGCCGCCCCGGCGAGATGATCGTGCTCAAGGATGAGACCGGGTTTGCCGGCAAGGAGATCGAGCGCGAGATGCTCAACTCCATCATCCACTGCCGCGTGCGCGAGACGCTCGAACTGCTCCGAAGCCAGCTCGACGAAGCCGGCGTCGGGCTCGAATACCTCGGCGCCGGGGTGATGCTCACCGGCGGATGCAGCCTGCTCGATGGCATCCGCGAACTCGCGGAGGAGATCTTCGGCGTGCAGGCACACCTGACTCACGCGCAGACCGTCTCGGGGAATATCTCGGCCTTCGAGAATCCGCAGTTTTCCACCGCCATCGGGCTGATCAAATACGCCCAGGCCATGACGCCCGAGCAGCCGCGAGGAGCCTTCGGCTGGATCAAGGAGAAGCTCGCCTTCTTCGGTATGTGGCTCTGGTGACCTCTTTCCACACATCTGAAATCCGAAACCCAAAATCTGAAATCCCATGATTGAGCTCCCGCGCAACCACTCGACTCCGCCTTCCACGGAACCCGTGATCAGAATCCTCGGCATCGGCGGCGCCGGGGTCAACGCACTCGACCGACTCGCGCTCGATGGCGTCCCGGCCGCCGACCTCGTCGCGGTGAATACGGACGCGCAGTCGCTGATCGCGTCTGTCGCCGGCGACAAAGTGCAGATCGGTCGCGCCACCACGCGCGGACTCGGCACCGGGGGTGACCCGGAACTCGGCTACATCGCCGCAGAGGAAGCGGCGGATGAACTCCGGAGCGTGCTCGAGGGTGCGTCGATGGTGTTTCTGCTCGTCGGTCTCGGTGGCGGCACTGGGTCCGGTGCGGCGCCGCTGATCGCAAATTACGCCCGCGAGAACAACGCGATCGTGATCGTCTTCGCGACCTTGCCTTTCGGCTTCGAGCGCAAGCGGCGCATGGATCAGGCGACCGAGGCGCTCGCGGCCCTGCAGCAGCAGGCGGATGTGGTCGTGTGTTTTGAAAATGATCGTATGGGCGACGCGGCGCATCCGAATGCGAGCATCGAGGAGCCGTTCGACGCAGCGGATCAGATGCTCAGCCAGAGTGTCCGGGCCATCGCCTCGCTGGTCCATCAGCGCGGGCTCGTGAACGTGGGGCTCGACGAACTCGCCACCACGCTGCGCGGCCAGAATGCGCGCTGCGTCTTCGGCTTCGGCGAAGCCACCGGCGACAATCGGGCGCATGAAGCGCTGGGAGCGGCGTTGAAGAGTCCGCTCATGGATCGCGGCCGGTTGCTCGACGAAACGGCCAATGTGCTCGTGCACATCGCTGGCGGCCCCGACATGACCCTGAACGAAGTGCAAATCCTGATGGAGGAACTCGGCCGGCACATCGGCGAGGAAGCGCAGGTCCTTTTTGGCTGCGCCACCGATGCGGCGCTGCGTGGGACGATGCGCGTCACGATCCTGAGCGCGATCGGAGTCGATGCGCCCGCGCGTTTCGCCCAGCCGCCCGCGCCGGTCGCGCGAGTCGCGCCCGCCCGGCCGGCCACCGTGGAGCCGGAGCCGCCGGCGCAGATCATCGCCTTTGCCGACCACGATGAGCCGCTCGAGAAGCCCGCAGCGGCCAGGCCGCGGGCGGAGGGGAATGTCACCCCGATGCCGTCCGCCGCAGCACAGGCGCGCAAGACGGCTGCCGATGCCGAGAAAGCCGCGCGCGAGGCGAAGCAGGAGCAGATGCTTTTCGAGCCGGTGACGCGCGGACGTTTTGAGAAGAGCGAGCCGACGATCGTGAATGGTGAGGATCTCGACGTGCCCACCTTCCTCCGTCGGAATCTCAAGACGCGCTGAGTCCGGAGACGCTGTCGATCCACCGCGTCGCGGGGACGCTGACGTAGCGGCTGTCCGGCGCCAGAAAGCGCCAGGGTAGATGCGCGGCTTTGGAGATCCCGATGCGCACATCGGCGATCACCGCCGCGGGTCGCGGTGCCGCGCGAAAGCCGATCGTCGGCGCCACGCAGAGATCGCGGCCGTGATCACGCCCATCCACGCCGAGGGCCATCGCGAGCTTGCCCGGGCCGGAGCAGAGCGCGCTGGGCTTCAGTGGCGGATTTTCAGATTTTCGCTTCGCCACGCGCCGACGGTGCATCGCCTCCAGGCCGCGGGTGGGTTCGATCGCGCGGAAGAGCACGAAGCCGTCTTCGGTGCCTCCTTTCACAAGTACATTCAGCAGCCAGTACATGCCGTAGTTGAAGTACACGTAGGCGGTGCCGGGCGGATGTTTCTCGACGAAGGCCCGCGCGGAAGGCCGGGCGAAGGTGTGGCACGCTTCGTCATTCAGCGCGGCGTAGGCTTCGGTCTCGACGATGATGCCCGCGCAGTTTTTCCACACCAGCTCGCAGCCGATAAGCTCGCGCGCGCAAGTGACGGGGTCGCGTTGGAAGAAGGACCTGTCGATTGCGGTCTCCGCTACGCGCGGCTTCACAACCCTGTTGGGTGATCGATGAATTCCCACGGCACACGGAACTTCTTCGCCAACGCCGCCGCCAGCGCCTTCACGCCAAAGGTCTCGGTCGCGTAGTGTCCGCCGTAGAAAAGGTTCACGCCCAGCTCCTCCGCCAGCGTGTAGCTGTGGTGCGGGCCTTCGCCGGTGATGAAAGTGTCCACTCCCTCCGCTGCCGCCTGTGCGACTTCACTGCCGGCACCGCCCGTGCAGATGCCGATGCGCGCGCTCTTCGCGGGGCCACCCGCGCTCAGGTGCGGCGCGCTTCCGAGCGCCTTCTCCAGCCGCCGGGAGATCTCCGCGAGCGGCAGCGCGGCGCGGGTCTGGAGGCCGATGGGCTGGCCTTTGGAGATGAAGAAAGGCGCGCACTTTTTGAACCCGAGCGCGCGGGCGAGCAGGGCGTTGTTCCCGAGCGACGGGTGCAGATCGAGCGGCAGGTGGGAGCTGTAGATCGCAAGGTCGTGATCGAGCGCACGTTTCATCTTCCGATGCATCGCACCGACGAGGGGTTGCACGCCGCTCCAGAAGAGCCCGTGGTGCACGAGCAGCAGCGTGACGCCGCGACTCGCGGCTTCGGCGAGCACGGCCTCACACGCGTCCACCGCCGCGCCGATCTTCGTCACCTTGCCGGAATTTTCCACCTGCAGGCCGTTCCACGCGCCGGGGTAGTCGGTGATCTCGCGCGTCCGCAGGGTGCGGTCGAGCCAGGTGACGATGGGAGTGAGCTTGGACATGAGAGCGACTTTGCGGATTGCACGCTAAGATAATTGCTCCTAATGTCATCCACATGGATGAAACGAGGAACGCGTAACCTTCAACCACAAGAGATAGCCATGCCGACTCTCGAAGCCAACCCCACCGTCACCACCACCCACACGTGCCCGCTCTGCGACGCCGCGCTGGACCCCGCCCACCCGAACGAATGCCCGAAGTGCGACTGGGTCGTCGGCTACCGTCGCCGGCAGGAGCCGCGCGACAATACCCGCGACGTCATCGCCGTCTTCCTGAGCGTCGTGCCGGGGCTCGGCCACATGTACAAGGGATACCGCCTGACCGGCGCTCTCTATCTGCTCGGCAGCGTCTTTGCGCTGATCGCGATCGTCGTCGCCGCGACCTTCACCGCTGGCTGGGCGCTGCTCCTCGCACCGTTCTATTGGGCGGGCGTCATGCTTCAGGTTTATTTGCTGGAGGATAAGGGCGCGGTGCAGCAGCGGGCCGCGTGAGCGCGTGAGCCTCGGAGGGTGACCTGCGGGACAGTTGGACTATTGGGTTGATGGACGGCCTGCGTTCGTCTCCATTCGCGCGCCCGCTTCGCCTCTCACCACGTCCACCAGTCCCACCGTCCACACTTCCCATCACCCATGCTCTCCGCAGGCATCGTCGGTCTCCCCAACGTCGGCAAATCCACGCTCTTCAACGCCGTCACCCGGACGCAGAAGGCGCAGGCCGCAAACTATCCCTTCTGCACCATCGACCCGAACGTCGGCGTCGTGACCGTGCCCGACCCGCGGCTCGCGGCCCTGTCGAAACTTTCGCACTCGAAGAAGCTCGTCCCGGCGGCGATCGAGTTCGTCGATATCGCGGGCTTGGTGAAAGGGGCGAGCGCAGGGGAGGGGCTCGGGAATCAGTTCCTCAGCCACATCCGTGAAGTGAACGCGATTGTGCAGGTCGTGCGCTGTTTTGAAGACGCGGACATTCATCACGTCTCCGGCACGGTCGATCCGGTGCGCGACATCGAGATCATCAACACCGAACTCATCCTCGCCGACCTCGCCTCCGTCGAGAAGCGCCGGGATCGCCAGCAGAAAGCCGCCAAGACCGGCGACAAACTCGCCAAAGCCGAAGTTGCGCTCGCGGAGAAACTCATCCCGCATCTCGACGCCGGAAAGCCTGCGACCACGCTCACGCTCACCGACGAGGAAACGAAGGTCATGCGCGAGTTTTTCCTCCTCTCCGGCAAGCCGACCATCTTCGCCTGCAACGTCGCTGAAGCGGATCTCGCAAACGTCGCCGCCATCGTCGAAGCCGCCCGTGACAACGAAGGCGTGAAGCCCAGCGAGAACGTCGAGCTCACCGACGCCGCGCGTTACGTCACCGCCGTGCAGGATTACGCGCGCTCGCACTTCGGCACGGAAGCCGTGGTCATCAGCGCGCAGATCGAGAGCGAACTCGCCGGCCTCACCGAAGAGGAAGCCGCCGAATATCTCGCCGGGATCGGAGTCGCGAGCAGCGGCGTCGGCTCGCTCATCCGCGCGGTGTATCATCTGCTTGGCCTGCGCACCTACCTCACCACCGGCGAGCAGGAGACCCGCGCCTGGACCATCCGCGCCGGAGACAAAGCGCCCGCGGCGGCTGGCGTCATTCACACCGATTTCGAGCGCGGCTTCATCGCCGCGGAAGTTGTCCATTTCGACGATCTCATCACCCTCGGCTCCACCGCCAAAGCCCGCGAAGCCGGAAAGCTCCGCATCGAAGGCAAGGAATACGTGATGAAGGACGGCGACGTGGTCGAGTTCCGTTTCAATGTGTGAGGACACGCACGAGTAACCCGAGCCCGTCGAGTCCGAGGGGAGCGCGGACACCGTCTGCCCCGTCTGCGGCGCGCCGCTTGTTTCGGAGAAATGCAAAGTCGTCTGCCGCAGCGAACGCTGCCGCTACCGGATCATACTCACCTGCGCGGAATTCTGAGCGTGCGCTTGTAGCGGCGGTCTATGACCGTCGCAAACTTCGGGCGAGCGGAGCGAGGCGGCCGGCTCCGCGCCACCTTCGCCCACTCAATCAGCGACGGTCATAGACCGCCGCTCCAAACGAAAACGGCTGGCGCCACTCTTCGCGCCTCTCTACACCTGCATCCCGCATGACTCACTCCCCCCGCGCCAAGCTCTTCCTCATGATGGTCCTCCAGTTCTTCATCTGGGGCGCCTGGCTGCCGCTCATTTTCAGCTACCTGCCGAGCCTCGGCTTTACGCCCGGGCAGCAGGCGTGGATCCTCAATGCCTTTCCGCTCGCCGCCATCGTCGGCATGTTCTTCAGCAATCAATTCGCCGACCGGAATTTCGCCGCGGAGAAATTCCTCGCCTTCAGCCATCTCATCGGCGGGCTCGCCATTCTCGGCTGCGGCTTCGTGAAGGACTTCAACTCCTTCTTCGCGCTCATGCTCCTGCACTGCCTGCTCTACGTGCCGACCATCTCCATCACGAACTCCATCGCCTTCTCCCACATGAAGGACGCGCAGCAGGAATTCGGCATCGTGCGCATGGGCGGCACCATCGGCTGGATCCTCGCCGCGTGGCCCTTCACCTTCATCCTCGTCGATTGGGCGAAAGTGGACGCATCCGGCGCGAAGGGGACCGTCGAGTGGCTCGGCGCCGTCCTCGGTTCCGGCCTCACGGGTGATGCCCTCAAGGCCGCCACGAAGTGGACCTTCATCGTCGCCGGCATCGCCTCGCTCCTGCTCGCTGCCTTCAGCCTCACCCTTCCCCACACCCCACCGAAGCGCGGCACCGGCGCGGGCGAAAAGCTCGCCTGGCTCGAAGCCACCAAGCTCCTCAAGCACCCCTTCGTCTTCGTGCTCTGGATCGTCACCTTCATCGACGCCTTCGTGCACAACTGTTTCTTCAACTGGACCGGCACCTTCCTGGGCACCACGCAGGCCGCCGGCGGCGTCGGCATCCCGGGGAATTGGATTATGCCCGTCATGAGCATCGGCCAGCTCGCCGAGATCCTCACCATGTTCATCCTCGGCGCCACGCTGAAGGCGCTCGGCTGGCGCGCCACCATGATCGTCGGCATCCTCGGTCACGCCGCGCGCTTCGCGGTCTTCGCCTACCTGCCGCAGCACCAGGGGCTCATCGTGCTCGTCAATGTACTGCACGGCGTCTGCTACGCCTTCTTCTTCGCCACGGTGTACATCTTCGTGGATGAATACTTCCCGAAAGACGCCCGCTCCAGCGCGCAGGGTCTCTTCAATGTGATGATCCTCGGCGTGGGCGCGCTCGTCGCGAATACCATCTGCCCCTTCCTCATCCAGCAGACCTTCACGAAGGCGGGCGTCACGGACTTCCATGGCCTCTTCATGGTCCCGTGCCTCAGCGCCGTGGCCGCCGCCCTCATCCTCGCCCTCTTCTTTCATCCGCCGCGGAAAGAGGACTTCGCCAGCGGCGCGTAACGTGAGGGCGCACAAAACCCCGCAGGGGTTTTGGCCGCATCGCCGTGGATGGCGAGGATCCGATGCGGAGGATCCCCTTAGCCAGCGCGTGCATTCAGCACGCCCCGGAGCGCAAGACTCTCACGGCTTATCCCGTATGAACTGCTGCCTGCCACAGCATCCTCCGTGCGCCGGACCGGCAATGTTTTCCCCATCGGCCGCAACCTGCCTTTCCAGCCCGTCCCCACCTCACTCCACGGGCACGAAGACCTCGCCGACCCACTCCTTCACCCACGTCACGGCGGCGGCACCGCCCAGATAGATCCCGCCGAAAAAGACGAGCGTGAGCGCAAACATGAGGATGCCCGCGATGACGAAGTAGCCGTCGCGCTCGAGCAGCGCTGCCGCGAGAAAAATGATGGTGAGGCCAGGGACGAGATTGCTGAGCGGGACGGGCAGGGGCAGCAGGAGCAGTAATCCGCTGATGCAAATCATCGCTCCGTAAAGGTGATGCAGCAGCACCCAGTCGACGAGGAAGCTCCAGCGTGGCTTGAGCAGCACCTCGAGGCCGGCGGCCACGCGCCGCGAGGCTTTCAGAAGGTGCGCGACCATGCTCGAGGCGAGGGGCGCGTCGAGCACTGCGGCGGGCAGCCACGGCTCAAGCCGTAGGGAGAGGCGCAGACCGATGATGGCGACAATGGCGCCGAGGGCGGTGGAGAGGCCCGGGAGCGGAATTGGCAGGCAGAAGGGGAGCGAGATGAGGATGAGCAGCAGCGTGTAGGCGCGGCCGTGGATGACGGCGATGATCTCGCGCAGAGTGATCGGGCCTTCGCGCAGGGAGGCCAGCAATTCATCGATCTCGCGCGAGAGCCGGCGGGGAGGCTGCGGTAGTCCCGCGATCGGCGGGGATTCGGCGTGGTCGGGCATTGATGGGATGAAAGAGAACAGCGTGTGCAGAGCTCAGCGTGTCACTGGCGGGAGATAACAGCGAATATTCACGGCGGCGACTCGCATGGACGCATCTTTTTCGCGCGAGCCTCCGGAGATGTCGCACATCCCCAGCCGGCGGGCAGCCTGCGATGCTCGCACGGATTGATGATGACGTTCCGGAGGAAGATGAAGATGATCGCGGTGCTCCAAGTCGCCATGCCATCCCTGCCACCGCCGCTCGCCATCGGTTCCGTCGCTCTCGGCGGAGCGCGTCCGCTTTTCATCCTCGGTCCGTGCGTGATCGAGAGTGAGGATTTTCTCTGGAAGATGGGGCGCGCGCTCCAGGCCCTTTGCGCGGAGCAAGGCGCGCAGTTCGTCTTCAAGGCGAGCTACGACAAGGCGAACCGCACGTCGGTGAAATCCTTCCGCGGGCTCGGCGTGCGCGAAGGCTGCGCGCTGCTCGGGGCCGTCGGCAAGGAGCTCGGCGTGCCGGTGACGACCGACGTGCATTCGCCGGAAGAGGCGCGGATCGCGGCGGAGTGGATCGACATCCTGCAGATCCCCGCCTTCCTCTGCCGGCAGACGGATCTCATTCACGCCGCGGCCGAGACGGGGCGCGTGGTGAATGTGAAGAAGGGACAATTTCTCGCGCCGTGGGATGTGCGGAATATCGCGGAGAAGCTGCTCGCCTTCGGCAACGACCGCTTTTTCTTCACCGAGCGCGGGGTGAGCTTTGGCTACAACAATCTCGTGGCCGACATGCGCTCGCTCTACTGGATGCGCGAGCTCGGCTACCGGGTAGTCTTCGATGCGACGCACTCGGTGCAGCGGCCTGGCGGGGGCGGGGACACCACAAGCGGCGACGGAGTGCTCGCGCCGGTGCTCGCGCGCGCGGCAGTGGCGGCAGGGTGCGATGGCGTTTTCATCGAGACGCACGAAGATCCGACGCGCGCCCTGTCCGACGGGCCCAATCAAATTCCGCTCGCGCAACTGCCCCGCGTGCTCCAACAGTTATCTGCCCTTCATGCAATCGTTTCGTAAACTTTGCGTCCTGCTCGGATGCGTCGCGGTCACGGCCTCGGCGGTCGCGCAGGAGACCGGTGAAAAACGCGCCGACGAATCAAAGCAGAAAACCGCTCCGGCCAGTGGCGCGAAGAAGTCGGGAGGCGGGAAGAAGGAGCGGAAAAAGGAGCCGATGCCCTTTCCCCTGCCCATCGGTCATGGCGGCAAAGGTCTGCGCATTCCCTACCTCGACGGCAACGCGAAGAAGTCGATGCAGTTCGTGATCGGGACCGCGGAGCGCGCGGATGAGGAGATCGTGAAGATGTCCGATCTGAGGATCGAGATGCTCGCCCAGAACGATGAGCCGGAGATGACGATCAATCTGCCGAACTCCTCGATGAATCTGATGACGCGGGTGATCACTGCGGAGAAAGAGGTGAAAATCAAACGCGACGACTTTGAGCTGTCCGGGGATCGCATGGTTTTCAACACCGTTTCCAAACAGGGCACACTCGAAGGGAACGTGCGCATGTTGATCTACAATCTCGCCGATGAAATCACGACCGATGCCCCTGCCAAGCCCGAGGAGAAACCCAAGCCCCGTGAATAGGACTGCGTGTACTTTGCTGGCGGCGCTGCTCGCGGTCGCGAGCTCAACGAGCGCGCAGATCTCGCCCCAGGGTGCGCTCGACCGTCCCATCGCCGAAGCCGGGCTGGTCGAGAAGATCGACACTCTCACGACCGCCGAAGCGGCGACGACTGCCGCAGTACTCACCGCTCCGCGGGCGACGCCCGTGAATCCGCGTGACGCCGTCCCCGAACCGGCGGCGGAGCCAGCGAAGAAGGCCAAAGGCGCCACCGAGATCACCGCGATGGAGGCGACCTTCGACAACAAGAAGCATGAGGCCATCTTCACGCGCAATGTGACCGTGAACGATCCCGAGTTCTCCGTGACGTGCGATCGGCTCGTCGCCATGCTCAAGCACGAAGGCTCTACTTCCGGCAACGCGAAGCCCACGGAGAAGAGCCCAGCTGCGGCGCCCAAGCCCGGCACAAAAAGCAAAGGCGGCCTCGATCGCGCGATCGCCGAGGGCAACGTCGTGATCCGGCAGTCGAAGGTGGAGGCCGACGGCTCCACCTCGCAGAGTTTTGGCAAGGCGCAGAAGGCCGACTACAACGCGGTGACCGGCGACATCGTCCTCTCGGGCATGCCGATCGTTCAGCAGGGCCTCAATCAGTGCATTTCCACCGCGCCTGAAACCGTGATGACGCTGAACCGCGATCGGAACATGAAGGTCGTCGGCCCGCATCGCACGATCATCTCGGACAAGGCCGACCTCGAAAAATAAAGCGATGATTCTGAACGACGCTCCTCCGCCCGAAAAAGGGCAGCCGGTGATGCGGACGGAGCAGCTCATCAAGGAGTATGGCGGTCGCACGGTCGTGAAGGGCGTGAATCTCGAAGTGCGGAGCGGGGAGGTCGTCGGACTGCTCGGGCCGAATGGCGCGGGCAAAACGACGAGTTTCTACATGATCGTCGGCCTCGTGCGGCCGAACGGTGGCCGCGTCATCTTCCAGGACCGCGACGTGACCAATTTTCCGATGCACCAGCGTGCGCGGATGGGCATGGGCTACCTGCCGCAGGAAGAGTCGATCTTTCGCAAGATGACCGTGGAGGAGAACCTCATGGCCATCCTCGAGACGACCGCGCTGAAACGCAAAGAGCGCAAGACCCGGTGCGCAGAGTTGCTCACGCAATTTGGCATCGAGCATGTCGCGACGCAGCAGGCGCTCACTCTTTCCGGCGGCGAGAAGCGGCGGCTCACGATCGCCCGTTCGCTCGTCACCAAGCCGAGCATGATCATGCTCGATGAACCTTTCAGCGGCGTGGACCCGATCGCCGTCGCCGACGTGCAGCAGATCATCGCGAATCTGCGCGACGCCGGACTCGCCATCGTCATCACCGATCACAACGTCCAGGAAACGCTCGCCATCGTGGACCGCGCCTACCTGCTCTACGAAGGGCGGGTGGTGGTCGAGGGAACCAGCCAGTTCCTCGCGAACGATCCCTTTGCTCAGGAAGTGTATCTCGGGAAAAATTTCCAACTCAACAAACCCGCCTCCCCGGACGCTCCACCCCATCAGAACTGAACGCCGCAACATCGAGATCCTATGCAAACCGCCAACGTCAACGTACCCGTCAAAGTCACCGGCCGCCACGTCAGCATCACCGAGGCCATCAAGAATTACGCGATCACCAAGATCGAGCATCTGCACCTCGACTACCCGCGGATCATCGAGGCGCACGTGATCCTCGACGTGGAGAAGCACCGGCACTTTGCGGAAGTGATCCTGCACTGCAACAACCACATCACCATCGAAGCGAGCGAGGAGACCGACGACATGTACGCGTCGATCGACGCCGTGGCGGCGAAGGTCGCGCGGCAGATGCGGAAGTACAAGACCAAGATCCTGCGCAACCATCGCCCGCGGAAAAGTAACCACGAGCAGCACTTCGACGAGACCGTGCTGGCGCTCGACGAGACCTTTGAGCAGCTCGAAGAATCCGAGCCGCAGGTCATCCAGACCGAGCGTTACGAGGTGAAGCCGATGTTCACCGATGAAGCGGTGCTCCAGCTCGAGATGAGCGCCCGGCAGTTCGTCGTCTTCCTCAACGCGAAGACCGAGAAGATCAACATCCTCTACCGCCGCAAGGGCACCGGGTTCGGCCTGATCGAGCCCACCTTCTGATGGCGCTCGACGAGCAGCTCCTCGCGCTGCTCCGCTGCCCCCTCACGCAGCAGCCGCTCACGATCGCCCCTCCAGCCCTGCTCGCGGGGCGCGTCGATGGCTCAGGGGCGCTGCTCGAAGCCGCGCTGCTGCGAGCCGATGGCACCGTGCTCTATCCGATCCGCGGCGGCATCCCCGTGCTCCTCGCGGAAGCCGCCGTGCGCGTGTGAAGATCGAGAGCTAGTGGGCGCGAAGCGGGTCCAACGCCACAGTCACCGCCCGCCGCTCCGCTCACTCCCGGCCGTCGCGAAGAATGAAATCGGCGGCGCTGGCGAAGTCTTTCGCCACGAAGACGGCGCCGCTCGCGTCGGTGGTCGCGCCTTCGCCGGTCCGCACGAGGATCGAGCGCACGCCGCCGCGGAGGCCAGCTTCCAAATCGGCGGCGCGGTCGCCCACAATCCACGAGCGCGCGAGGTCGAGATCGTGGTCGCGCGCCCCTTCGAGCAACATACCGGGACCGGGCTTGCGGCGGGCCGTGGCGGTGTCGGGATGATCCGCGCAGAAGTAGGTGGCGTCGATCAGCCCAGGGCCGAGCAATTCCAGGAGGCGCGCTTGCACGGCATGGAATTGATCAACCGTGAAGAAACCGCGCCCGATGCCACTTTGATTCGTCACGATCACCGTGCGGAAGCCGCCCGCCTTCAATGCCGCGAGTGCTTCCCGCACACCCTCATACACTCGCACCTGCGCCGGATCGCTGATGTAGCCGGCGTCGTCCATGAGGGTGCCGTCGCGATCGAGAAAAACGGCGGGTGTGGGCATGGGGAAAGGATGAAGGATGAAGGATGAAGGATGAAGCGCGCATTTTTCCACTGCGCGCCGCGCCCGCCTTCTTCATCCTTCTGCTTTCATCCTTCATCCTTCCCCCTATGCATCCCTCCCGTCGCTCCTTCCTCCGCCAACTCGCCGCCGGTGCCGTCGTCGCGCCCTGGGTCACCAGTGGCTTGCGCGCGCAGTCGCCCAATTCCGTGATCCGGCACGCCACCTTCGGCGCGGCGGGGATGGGCAAGTCCGATGTCACGGCCATCGCCAAACATCCCGCGGTGAAGATCGTTGCGGCGTGCGACGTGGACCTGGGCCGCACCACGGAGTTCCGCAAAACTTTCCCCGACGCGCACATCTACCAGGATTTCCGCGAGCTGCTGGAGAAGGAGACCGATCTGCAGACGGTGAATGTCTCGACGCCGGATCACATGCACGCGCCGATCGGCATGGCGGCGCTGCAGCGCGGGCTGCATGTGTATGGGCAGAAGCCGCTCACCCACGGGCTCGCCGAATCGCGCCGGTTGGCAGAGGTCGCGGCGGAGAAGAAGCTCGTGACGCAGATGGGCATCCAGATTCACAGCGGCCCGGAATATCGGACGGCAGTGCAGCTCGTGCAGAGTGGGGCGATCGGGAAGGTGAAAGAAGTCCACACCTGGAGTAGCAAGGCGTGGGGTGACTTGGACGCGAAGCCGGAGCGCACCGATCCCGTGCCGGAAGGTCTCGATTGGAATCTGTGGCTCGGCGTTGCGTCAGAGCGGCCTTTCATCGGCGACAAGTGGTATCACCCGGGCAACTGGCGCAAGCGGGTGGACTTCGGCACGGGCACCTTCGGCGACATGGGCTGCCACATTTACGACCCTGTTTTCAAAGCGCTCGCGCTGACTCACCCGCTCAGCGTCCGCAGCGAGGGCGCGGCTCCGAATGAGCACTCCTGGGCCACGGATGCGGTGATCCATTACTTCTTCCCCGGCACGGCTTTCACGGAGGGGAAAACGGTCGCGGTCACGTGGTATGACGGAAAGCAGCGCCCGCCCGCGGAGATCCAGAAGCTCGCGATCGATCCCGCATTGCCCGCGGATGACAAGGCGAACCAGGTGCCCGGCCAGGGCAGTATCTTCATCGGCACGGGCGGCGTGATGGTGCTCCCGCACGTCGGCATGCCGCGTCTGCTCGGCGACGCGAAACGCGAGGTCACGAAAGTCGAAGGCGCGAATCATTGGTTCGAGTTCATCGACGCGGCGATGGGGAAGGGGAAGACGAGCGCGCACTTCGGCTATGCGGGCCCGATGACGGAGGCCGTGCTGCTCGGCAGTGTCGCGACGCGGTTCCCGCAGCAGAAGCTCGAATGGGACGGTCCGGGGTTGAAGTTCACGAATGTGGCCGAGGCGAATGTCTTCGTGAAACGCACCTATCGCGAGGGGTGGGAAACCGCCGGGTTGTGACGGCGATGAAGCGCACTCTGCGCGACCAGGAGTCGGGGCGCCCTCGCCCCGACGCAGTCCCACGGGGCGGGGGCGCCACGATTCCCTGGGTGCTGCTGCTCGGTCTATTTGCGCGCTGCGTTTTCGCTGCCGATGTCCGGAGCGTCGGCGCGATCGGCGATGGCAAAGCCGATGACACCGCGGCGATCCAGAAGGCAGCCGATGCGGGTGGCGCGCTCGTGTTCCCGACGGGCACCTATCGGCTCACGAAGACCATCGTGATCACGCTCAACGACGTCGGCTTCACCTCGCTGAATGCCGATGGCACCGCGCGCGTGGTGATGGCGGGCGCGGGGCCGGCGTTCCGCTTCGTCGGCACGCACGGCGGCTCCGCAGCTCCGAGCACGCTCAAGCCGGAGGTCAACGCCCGTCAGCGCATGCCGATGGTCGATGGACTCGAGATCATCGGCGAGCACGCGGAGGCGGACGCCATCGAGGCCACCGGCACGGTGCAGCTCACCGTGAGCCGCACGCGGATCAATGGCGTGCGCCACTGCATCCATCTCATCGAGCGCAACCGCAACGTGCAGATCACCGAGTGCCACATCTATCACAACACCGGCGTCGGCGTGTTCCTCGATCAGGTGAATCTGCACCAGACGAATATCACGGGCTGCCACATCAGCTACTGCGCGGGCGGTGGCGTCGTCACCCGCGCGGGCGAGGTGCGGAATCTTCACATCGCCGGTTGCGACATCGAGAGCAACATGACCGCCGACGCGCCCGAGACCGCGAATGTGCTCATCGACTCGCGCGGCGGCTCCACCGCGGAGGTCGCGATCACCGGCTGCACGATCCAGCACAACAGCACGTCGCCGAACTCGGCGAATATCCGCGTGCTCGGCCCGGGCATCGATCGCGGCTCTGGCGAGCGGTTGCAGAAGGAGCCGCAGTGGGGCCACATCACGATCACGGGAAATGTCTTCAGCGACGTGCGGGTGAATGTGCATCTGCAAAAGGCGCGCGGTGTCGTGATCACCGGCAACACGTTTTGGGAAGGCTTTGACCGTGATCTGCTCGTCGAGGAGTGCAGCAACGTGGTCGTCGGCACGAACAACTTTGAGAGGAACCCAGGTTATGAGCTCTGGCAGAAGGAACGCCCGAAGCAGGGCGTCTATTTCCGCGACTCCGCTGACTGCACCTTGAACGGCCTGCACATCCTCGGCGTGCGTGAGCATCCCGGTGCGCTCGTGCTGGAAAACTGCCGCCGTATGCACGTGGCAAATTGCACCGTGCTCGATTCCGACAAGGCCGGCGTGCTGCTGAAAAATGTGCGCGACAGCCGCGTCCACGGCTGCTTCATCCGCGACGATCGGGCGGAGAAGCCGGCCTTCGAAGAAATCCGCGTCGAAGGCGGCGATGGGCTCCGAATCGAGCGGTGAAGTGGTCGCGGCGAAAGAACTGCAGCGACTAGATCGCAGCGCTCGGGATGACAGGAAAGAGACCGTCGCCTCGATTCAGAGCGTGAGGAAATTCCGTAGCAGCGACTTCCCTTCGATGGTGAGGATCGACTCCGGATGGAACTGCACTCCGTGGACCGGAAACTCCCGATGCCGCAGTCCCATGATCTCCTTCTCCGCCGTCTCCGCGCTGATCTCCAGGGCCGCGGGGAAAGTGTCCCGCTTCACGAGCAAGGAGTGGTAACGCGTCGCCTCGAACGGATTCGGCAAGCCAGCGAAGACGCCCTTGGTGTCGTGGTGAATCGGTGAGGTCTTACCGTGCATGAGCCGATCGGCCCGCACGACCTCTCCACCGAAGACCTGTCCCATGCACTGATGCCCGAGGCACACGCCCAGGATCGGCGTCCGCTCGCCGAAGGTGCGGATGACCTCGCACGAGATCCCAGCTTCATTCGGCGTGCAGGGGCCGGGCGAGATGACGATGCGCTCCGGCTTAAGCGCGGCGATCTCCGGCACGGTGATTTCATCGTTCCGCTTCACCACGATGTCCGCGCCCAGTTCGCCGAAGTACTGGACGAGGTTGTAGGTGAAGCTGTCGTAGTTGTCTAAAACGAGGAGCATGGTCAGGCGGTGGCTTTGGCGCGGGCGATGGCTGACATCATGCCCATCGCCTTGTTTACGGTCTCCTGGTACTCGCCTTCGGGCGTCGAGTCCGCGACCACGCCGGCGCCAGCTTGGACGTAGGCTTTGCCGTCCTTGAGCACGACGGTGCGCAGGGCGATGCAGGAGTCGGTGTTCCCATCGAAGCCGAAGTAACCGACCGCGCCGCTATAAACGCCGCGTTTGTTTTTTTCGCAGCCGTTGATGATCTGGAGCGCACGGACTTTCGGACTGCCACTGACGGTGCCGGCGGGGAAAGTGGCGCGCATCACGTCGTAGGCGGTGCGATCGGGGCGCAGACGGCCTTCGACGTTCGAGACAATGTGCATGACGTGGCTGTACTTCTCGATCGTCATGAAGTCGGTGACTTTCACCGAACCAAACTCGCTCGCGCGGCCGACGTCGTTGCGGGCGAGATCGACGAGCATCAGGTGCTCGGCGCGTTCCTTCGGATCGGCGAGGAGTTCAGCGGCGTTGGCGTTGTCTTCCGTTTCGTCGCGGCCCCGTTTCCGGGTGCCGGCGATCGGGCGAATCTCGATGCGACCATTGATCGCGCGGACGTGGACTTCGGGGCTGGAGCCGACGAGCGCGAATTCGTCACCGAATTTCATGCAAAACATGTAGGGCGACGGATTCACGAAGCGGAGCGTGCGATAGAGCGTGAGCGGGTCGCCGGTGTAGTCGGTCTCGAAGCGCTGCGACGGCACGAACTGAAAGATGTCGCCCGCGCGGATGAACTCCTGCCCGTCGCTCACCATCTTCATGTATTCCTCGCGCGTGGTGTTGCCGACGGGCGTTGCGACTTCCGGCGCCGGGGTGATCGGCAGCATCGGAAGGCGCGCGGGTTCGTTGAGCCGCGCGATGGTTTGCGCGATGGCCGTGGCGGCGCGCTCGTAGGCGGCGTCGGGTTCGCTGCTCACGTGGGCATTCGCGACGATCCGCAGCCGGCGAGTGCGATGATCGAAAATCAGCAGTGTCTCGGTGATCGTGAAGAAGCTCTCCGGCAGCCCGAGATCGTCGGGAGGCGAGGCGGTGACGCTGGGCTCGAAAAAGCGCACGATGTCGTAGCTGAGATAGCCGACCGCGCCGCCGGCGAAGCGCGCATCGGCCAGAGCGGGCGAGGCGACGTAGCGGTAGCGCTGCATCAGCGTCTCGAGGTCGGCGAGCGGATCACTCGCGGTCTCGAACTCCCGCGCGACACCGTCTTCGACGATGCGAATCTTCTTTCCCCGGCTCTCGAAGGAAATCCGCTGATCCACGCCGACGAACGAATACCGCCCGGCCTGATCGTGCTTTTCCACCGACTCGAAAAGGAATGCGTAGCGGCTCCCGCTCGAGAGCTTGTGAAACGCGGACACCGGCGACTCCGCATCGGCGATCAGCTCGGCAAAGACCGGGATCAGATTTCCGCGTTCGGCGAGTTTGCGGAACTCCGCGAGCGACGGCTGGAGATTGGTCGTCGCGGTCATGACGCGTAGGTTTTGTCCGGATCGAAGACCTTCGTCTCGGTGGTTCCGAGCGGCGTGCCATCCGGCGCGAAGCCGCTGAAGAAGCAGCTCTGGAATCCCGTGTGGCAGGCGCCGCCGATCTGCTCGACCTCGAAGAGCAGCGTATCCGCGTCGCAGTCCACGGCCCAGCGCACGACCTTCTGCGTGTGGCCGCTGGTCTCGCCCTTGATCCAGAATTTCCGCCGCGAGCGGCTCCAGTAGTTCATGAAGCCAGTCTCGAGCGTGGCTTTGAGCGAGGCTTCATTCATCCATGCCATCATCAGCACGCGATGCGAGGTGGAATCCTGCACGATCGCGGGGATGAGGCCGTCGGAATTGTATTTGAGAGGCGGGAGAGTCATGGCGGTGAAGGGTGGAAACAAAAAGCCCGACGATTCGGAAGGGAATCATCGGGCAGGAAATCGGCGCGCAGAAGTGGCGACGACCGGACTGCGCCGGAGCGCAGAACCGAGCCCGTCTAGAGGCGCCACCAATGCAGGGGAACTTTCACGGCGCGGTATGTAAGCGGCGGGCCTGGGGTGTGCAACGCCTTTTTGATCGCGACGGGGGCGGGGAGGGGGGCGTGGCGGGTCCCGCAGAGAGGGCCGGGGATTTTGTCTGACGGGCTCTTTTCAACTCGCTCTTCACCATTCCTCCCAAGGCACGGCACTAGCTTATCTCGCTGTCGAGAGCCGCGCCCATGAATTCCTCTGTACCGACGATTACGTCCGAAGAACAAGAGCAGATCCTGCAGACCATCGAGATGTTCGAGGTCATCACGCAGGCCAATCCCAAGGACACACAATCGCTCGAAATCCTCAAGGAAGCCTACCAGCGAGTCGGGAAAGACGCCGACGCACTGAAGACCGCTCGGCAACTCGCGGACGTCTACGTGGAGCAGGGGCAATACTCGGCTGCGATGCTCGAGTACGAGGCGATCCTGCAGCGTCAGCCGGGACAGCCTGAGGTCGTCGCGGCGCTCTCCGAGGTGGAGGAAAAGCTCGCGAAGAGCGGACAGCTCCGCAGCATTTCAGCGTCACACGGGGGAGCGATCGACGTCGATTTTCAAGCGGCGGAAGCCGGCAGTCTGATCACGACGGAACAGACGCTGCGTGTCGCGGGTTCCGGAGTCGGGAACGAGGCGCTCGCCAGCGCCATTGCCGCCAAGCTTGCTGGAAAGTCCGATGGCAACGGCGCCCTGGCCCGCTTTCTCATCCAGCACAAGCTGGTCGCCGACGAAGTGGTCACTTCAGCGCTGGAACGCGTCGAGAGCAAGAATCGCAGCCTGCGGCCGAATACGATCGCGGGTTCCTTGATCGATGAAGTCTGCCGCCGCGGTTCCGTCGAGTTGGACACCCTGCTCTCCGGCATCCTCGACCGCGCCAAGTTTGCCTACATTCCACTCGAAAATTACGACGTGGACCGCTCCGTGGTGAAGCTGCTCCCCGAGCAGCTCACGCTTGGTCGCTTGATGGTCCCGTTCGACGTCATTAGCCGCACCATGATGATCGCGGTGGCGAATCCTTTCGACGCGCTCGGTAAAGAATCCGCGCAGCAACTGCTCGACTACAACGTGCAATGGCACATCGCGCAGCCGCAGGCGATCTTCCAGGTGCTCGCTGAGGTTTACCGCATCACACTATGAGCATTAAGTCTTTCGGCGAACGCATCGCCGATGTCCTCATCGAAGATGGTCTCCTGCTGCAGGCGCAGCTCGACGAGGCCATGGGCATCCAGAAGCAGCAGGGCGGCCGCCTGCTCAAGCTGCTCGTCGATAAGCAATACGTCACCGAGCAGGACATGATGATTTCGATGGGTCGCTGCCTCGACACGCCGCCCATCAATCTCTCCAAAGTCCGCGTCCCGGAAGACGTGCAATCATTGGTCCCGAAGGACATGGCCCGTCAGTACAAGCTCGCGCCGGTGTGCAAGCTCGGGAACAAGCTCTTCGTGGCGATGGCGGATCCGTTGAACGTGCTCGCGCTCGACGATCTGCGGCAGCGCACCAAGCTCGAGATCGTGTCGATGATCACCACTGAGCGCAGCGTCACCGAGGCGCTCAGCGGCGTCGGTGGCTCCAGTGCGCAGATGGATCAGGTGATGAAGGACGCCGCCAACATGGGCGACGATCATCTCGAGGAAGTGAAGGAAAAGCGCGAGGACATCGACCTCGACCGGCTCGCCGTGCAGAGCGAAGACGCCCCGGTGATCAAGATCGTAAACTTGATCCTCGTGCAGGCGCTCAAGGAGAAGGCCTCGGACATTCACATCGAGCCCTTTGAGAAGCAACTCAAGCTCCGCTACCGCGTGGACGGCAACCTCATCGAGGCCAGTTCGCCGCCGAAGGCGCTGCAGCTCCCGATTGCCTCACGCATCAAGATTCTCGCCGGCCTCGACATCGCCGAGCGCCGCCTCCCGCAAGACGGGCGCTTCCGCATCCGTGTTTCGGGCAAGGAAATCGATCTGCGTATCTCGATGCTCCCGACGACGCATGGCGAAAAGATCGTCATCCGTATCCTCGACAAAGGCGCGCTCTCCGCGTCGGTGAGCAATCTCGGCCTCGACGAGTACACCCTTGGCACATTCAAGAAAGCCATCGACGCGCCCCACGGGATGATCCTCGTCACCGGTCCGACCGGCTCCGGCAAGACGACGACGCTCTACAGCGTCCTCGCGGAGCTCAACAGCCCGGAATACAACATCGTCACCGTCGAAGACCCAATCGAGTATCAGCTCGCCGGCGTGAATCAGGTCGCCGTGAAGACGGACATCGGACTCACCTTTGCCGAGGCGCTCCGCTCCATCCTTCGCCAGGACCCCGACATCTGCATGATCGGTGAGATCCGCGACAATGAGACCGCCGACATCGCCGTGAAGGCTGCGCTCACCGGTCACCAGGTGCTTTCGACTTTGCACACGAACGACGCCGCCGGCGCCATCGCCCGTCTCGACGACATGGGCATCGAGCCGTTTCTGATTTCGTCTTCCGTGCTGCTCACCTGTGCGCAACGTCTGCTCCGGCGGGTCTGTCCGAATTGCAAAGAGGAAGTGGTGCCCGAGCGCGAACTCCTTCAAAAGCTCGAGATCGAAGACGACGGCGCGGTCTTCTACCGAGGCGCTGGCTGCGATCGCTGCAAACGCCGCGGTTACGTCGGACGCTGCGCGGTGCTCGAAGTGTTGCCCGTTTCCGAAGCCATCCGCCGCCTGATCATCAAGCGCGCGTCGGCGGCCGTGATCAAGAATCAGGCGATCAGCGAAGGCATGAAGAGCCTGCGGATGGCGGGCATTGACAAAGCTCGCGAGGGGATCACAACGTTGGAGGAAGTTCTCCGGACGACATCCGAAGACCACTGACGTTGCATGGGACTATTCGACCTCCTTTTCAAATCCCGGCCCGCAAGGAACGAGGAGAAGCGGGGCGAAGACAGCGGTCCAAAAGCAGAGGCAGCGCCGCCAGATCCAGCGGCATTTCTCGTCCCGCGGGACCTCGCACCGACCTTGGCGGCGGGCTCTCGCCCCGCGCTGATCGAGCCAGCGCGCTCTGGCGTGCAGCCCTCTCCGAGTTCGCGGCAGATTGTGGTCACGCTCGGGGATGTGCTCTCGCGCATTCCGTCGGAGTTTTTGCAGAAAGGTGCAGCCGATCCGCGCCGCGAGCTGCGCTTCGGGCCGGATGAGTTTTTCGCGGATATCCCGCGTGGTCGCGTAACGGTCGCGCTGTCGAATATTGCCGCGCAATGCCCGGAAGTTTTTCGCGTCCCCGTCACCGATGATGACGACCGGGAGGTGCGACTGCCGTTGCAGAAGTTGCTCGATCAACTGGTCGGCCCGGAGCCGGGAATGATCCGTGGTGCTCGACCGCCAGCGGTGCCGCCAGTTCCCATGACGCTGGAGCCACCTGCGAAGGCTCCGGCGCTAGAGGCGGAAAAATTCTCCGCATCACCCACGCCGGAACCAACCACTGCGCTGCCACCCGCGGCGAGTGAACGGACGATCCGACTGAGCCTCTCCATGATCCTGGCCGGATGTCCGGATGATGTATTCGCGGGGGAACGGCCGTGCGTCGATGACGCGGTGCAGGCGACGCTGCCGTTTGAGCCCATCGAGCGTCAGCTCACGAATGCGGTGGTCGAAATCACCGGTGCGCGCTTCCTGGCCTCGCTGCCGGTGCTCTACCGTGGCCGCATCGCGCTCCGCGAAGGCGTGATGGTCCCGCTGCCACTGGAGGAGATCTTTCGCAATCTTCCCGCTCAGACGGAGCCGCCACACGCGCCTGAACCGACGCCGGTCGTCGGTCCCTCAAGTCCGCCTGCGGCCGAAGGCGCAGCGCCGCTGCCGCCGGACTCCTCGACGGAGCCGAACGTTCCGGTCGAGTCTGCGATTGCACCGGAAGTGGTTGTGAATGTGGAGCCGGTCCCGACCGATGCACGTGCCGCTGTCGTCGAGGTTGGGATCGTTCCGGAGCCAAAGCCCATTCCCCAGCCAGCGAGTGAACCCCCGTCGGTGGCGGCGATTCCCGAGGCGAGCACGACCGTGGCAGAGCCATCCGCTCCTGCACCCGTCATAGGCGGGACGCAGCCTCGGGAAGCATTTCAATTTTTCGCCCCCGCTCGACCGCTTCCGCGGATCGTCCCGCCTCCACCAGTTGGCGTCCGAACGAATGAGAGCGGAATGCTTCACGATTCTCGCTCAGGCGTCCCGTTAGATTCAGTGGAAGCGGCACCACCGCAGGCGCCAGCCGAGCCTGCAGATGCTGCCGCCCTCGTCGAGACGCCGCTCACACCTCCCGCATTATCGGCACGCCCGACCGTGGCTCCATCGCTGCGCGCGCTGGAGGTCCGTCCGAGTCTCGATGCGACGGTCCCGCCAGATACGTCGGCGCCGACGCTCCACGCCGCGGGCTCGCTGCCCACGCCCGAGGGCGCTGCGCCGAATGCCACGTTCCAATTGTCGCGACCACTGGTCGCGCGTCCCTTCGTGATCTTGCCGCCCCCCATCGGAGGCGCCAGCCGCACCGAACCGCCGCTGCCGCCTTCCGGGAACGCCTCCGACGCGCCTCACGAGACCACTTCAGATCAGACCGCCGTCCTCGAGTTTTTGACCAGCGACGTGGACTCGGAATCCAGGACGTAGCACAGATTTTTTGCGCTCAGTTTTTGAACCGCCTCGATACAGTGGCGGCATGTCTCCCCGCCTTTTCTCGATCACACTCGTCCTCGTCGCCATTCCCACATTGGCCGCCGATCCGCCAGAGCCAAAGTTCCGCGCGCAAACCATCGACGACAAAATCCAGATCGGCTACGGCGTCGCCGTCGCGGATGTCGATGGCGACGGCAAACCCGACGTGCTCCTCGCGGACAAGAAACAGTTCGTTTGGTACCGCAATCCGACGTGGGAGAAATTCCTCATCGCCGAGAATCTTACCGAGAAGGACAACGTCTGCCTCGCTGCGCAGGACCTCGACGGCGACGGTAAATGCGAGATCGCCGTCGGCGCCGAGTGGAATCCCGGCGACACCGAAAAGAGCGGCGCCGTCTTCTACCTCATCCCGCCTGGCGACCGGACGCAGAAGTGGGAGCCCGTGAAATTCCCCAGCGTCGAACCAACGACGCACCGGATGAAGTGGCTCAACCTCGGTGAAAAGCAGTGGGGCCTGTTTGTGCTCCCGCTGCACGGCCGCGGAAATAAAAACGGCGAAGGCGCGCCGGTGAAGGTGCTCTGTTACCCGAAGCCCGCCGACCCGCGGGGGGAGTGGAAGGCTGAGGTCGTCGATGAGTCGCTGCACATGACGCACAACTTTGAGCGGCTCGTCTTCCCCGATCATCCTGAGCAGGATAATGTGCTCATTGGCGGCAAGGAAGGGGCCAACTTCGCATACCGCGAAAACGGAGCCTGGAAGAGCCGCAGCTCGGTGCAGCACAGCGCTTACGCGTCCGTGCTCGGCGGTATGGGCGAAGTCCGTGTCGGTTGGGCGATGCGCGGCGGGCAAAAGCGAATGTTCGGTGCCGCGGTCGAGCCGATGCACGGCAACATGCTCGTCTTCTATCAGCAGGACACCTCCGATCCTGAAAGCAAGACGCCGCCGCGCACCGTGCTTACTTCTTCACTCACGGATGGCCACGCCGTGGCCTGCGGTGACTTTCTCGGTCTCGGGACCGAGCAGATCGCAGTTGGCTGGCGCGGCAAGCTGGGCGTGGCCGATAGCACGATTGGCGTAGCGGTTTGGATGGCGCTGGACGCGGAGGGAACGAAGTGGCGGCAGACGGTCATCGATCCCGACGGCATGGCCTGCGAAGACCTCGTCCTTGCCGACCTGAATGCCGACGGCAAACTCGACATCGTCGCCTCCGGCCGCGCGACGAAGAACGTGAAGATCTACTTTAACGAGACGGCGCGCTGAGTTTGTAGCGTCGGTCTATGACCGTCGCAAACTTCCGCGGGCGGAGGTGGTGTGGAGCATCCGTGCGCCCTCGGTTGCGCGCCGCCTTCGTCCACGGATGCGTGCGACGGTCATAGACCGACGCTATAAACTTGGCTGGCGCGTCTTGAGCGTGGCGACGATGGCTTCGACGTCATACACACAGCCGCCCCACGTCCCGCCGCCGAGTTGCTGGAGTGCAGCCCAGAGTCGCGTGTCATCGGGGAGCGCGGGATGCGGGGCGAGATCCGTGCGTGATGGACGCGCCGCGAGGGAACGCTCGTCTTCGCCGACCACATCCACGCGGCCTTCCATCTTCACGCGATCGATCTCGATCCGGATCACATCGCCATCGCGCACTTTTCCGATCGGTCCGCCCGCGAGTGCTTCGGGCCCGACGTGTCCGATGCATGCGCCAGTAGAGACGCCGGAAAATCTCGCGTCAGTCACGAGCGCGACCTGTTTGCCGAAGGGCAGCGCCTTCAGCGCGGAGGTCACCTGATACGTTTCCTCCATGCCCGTGCCCATCGGCCCCACACCGGCGAGCACCATCACATCGCCAGCGACGATCCGACCTTCGCGCAGCGCTGAGATCGCGGAGGCTTCGCTGGTGAAAACGCGCGCGGGGCCGGTCTTGCGATATACGCCGTCGGCATCGACGACGTTCGGATCGATCGCGGTCGCTTTGATCACCGAACCCTCGGGCGCGAGATTGCCGAGCGGGAAGACGAGCGTGCCGGTGAGGCCGCGCTCGCGCGCGAGTTCCGGCGACATGATCACCTCGTCCGGCGCGATGCCGTCGCGCTCGAGCAGGAGCTGACGGAAGCGCGTGCGGCGCTCCGATTTCTCCCACGCGTCGAGATTCTCTCCGAGCGACGCCCCGCTCACGGTGAGTACGCTCGTGTCGAGGAGGCCGAGGGCGCGCAGATGCAGCATCACCTCCGGCACGCCGCCGGCGAGGAAGACGCGTACCGTCGGATGATACTTCGGCCCATTCGGCAGCACATCGACGAGGCGCGGCGTGCGGCGGTTTACGTCGATCCAGTCTGCCACGGTCGGGCGCGGCAACTTCGCCGCGTGGGCCACGGCCGGGATGTGGAGGAGGAGATTCGTCGAACCGCCGAACGCCGCGTGCACGACCATCGCATTGCGGATTGCAGCCGGCGTCAGCACGTCGCGCATCTTTAGCCCGCGCCGCTCGAGTTCGAGCACGGCCTGCGCAGAGCGCACGGCAATGTCGCGCCAGACGGGCTGGCCGGACGGTGCGAGCGCGGAATGCGGCACGGCGATCCCGAGCGCTTCGGCGACGACCTGCGAAGTCGCGGCGGTGCCGAGGAACTGACATCCGCCGCCGGGCGAGCCACACGCGCGACAGCCGAGCTCCGCGGCCTCTTTCAGCGTGAGCAGCCCGCGGGAAAAACGCGCGCCGATCGTCTGCACAGCGCCGGCGTCTTCGCCGTCCGTCGCGGGAAGGGTCACGCCACCCGGCACGACGACGCAGGGCAGATCGTGCATCGCCGCGAGCGCCATCATCATGGCCGGCAAACCCTTGTCGCACGTCGCCACACCGATCACTCCAGCGCGGCGCGGCAGCGAGCGGATGAGTCGGCGAAAGACGAGTGCCGCGTCATTGCGATACGGCAGCGAGTCGAACATCCCGGTCGTGCCTTGCGTGCGGCCGTCGCACGGATCGGACACCGCTCCCGCGAAGGGCACCACGCTGAGTCGGCGCAGCTCGCGCGCCGCCGCCTCGACTTGCAGAGCGATCTCCCAGTGTCCCGTGTGATAACCGAGCGCGATCGGCTTTCCATCCGGCGCGCGCAGTCCGCCCTGCGTGCTCAGGATCAGCACCTGTTTGCCTGCGGCGCCCGCTGCGTCCCAGCCCATGCCGACATTCTGCGTCAGTCCAAAAATGTCGCCGCTCGGACTCGCGCGCAGCATCTCCTCGGTGAGCGGCAGCGCACCCGCCGGTCCAGGTGCGCGGGTGATGATCTGATAGACGGAGTCGTCGCTGGAGAAGAGGGCATCCGTGGGCATAAGCGGGCGATTCTTGCAGAGCCGCGTGATCACGGAAACCGGAATCCGGGCAGCGGATGCCTCCTGAAAGGGCGTGAAAAGAGTCGCGCTCCACCGATGCGCCAGTGAGCCGCCCTGCTGGCTCACCGCTCGGTGCGGAACTGCGACGGCGTGCGGCCAGTCGCGGAGCGAAAGGCCCTCGTGAACGCACTGTGATCGTAGAAACCGCACTGCACCGCGATTTCCGCCACGCTGCTCTGCGTCTCGGTGAGCAACTGCGCCGCCGCCGCCAGCCGCGTCTGCGTGATGAGCTGGCTCGGGGTGAGGCGGAAGATGCGTTTGATCAGCCGCGCAAAGCGCACCGCCGGCAGACCGGCGTGGCGCGCGAGCTGAGCGGGCGAAAGCGCCTCGCCGAATTTCTCTTCGAGAAACGCGAGCGTCTTGGTGAGCCCGGTAGGGATGCTGTCGCGCTCGCCCGGTGCGCGGACATCACGCGAGATGCCCACGAGTCCCACGACTTTCCCCGCGGCATCGCGGAGCGGTAGCTTGGTCGTCAGGCACCAGCCGCGTTTTCCACGCGCGTAGAGATGAAGCTCGAGGTGATCGTGAATCGGCCGGCCAGTGCGGAGCACGCGCGCATCCTGCGCGGCAAAGGCCGTGCCGAGCTCGCGCGGATACACCTCCTCGACGCGGCGGCCGATCAGCTCTGACTTGTCATGCCGGCCGCAGCGGGCGACGAGCGCGCCATTCACCGCCACGTATCGACCGGCCGCGTCCTTTACGAAGAAGACGGCGTCGGGCACGTGGTCGAAGAGGGCCTCGGTCGTGCGCCAGTCGGCAGGAAGAGAGGGAGCGGAGGGATGCGTTGTGCCGGGTTTCACGATGCGCGCGGAGTTTCTAGCCAAGACGGGAGCTTTGCCGATGCCAGAATGTCGGCTCCATGAAACACCCCTGGACCGGCGTCTTTCCCGCCATCACCACGCAGATGCATCGCGACGGTTCGCTCGACCTGGAAGCGACTGCGCGCCACACCGAAGGACTCATCGCCAGCGGAATCACCGGCATCGTTTTCCTCGGCTCGCTCGGGGAGAATCAGACGCTCTCGGGTGAGGAGAAGCGGCTCGTGATGCGTGAGATGGTGCGCGTGGTGCGGGGCCGGATTCCGGTGCTGAGTGGCGTGGCCGAGGCTGCGACGGCCGAGGCGGTGCGCTACACGCGCGATTGCGAAGCGCTCGGCGCCGATGGCTGCATGGTCCTGCCGCCGATGAGCTACCGCACGCCCGATCCGGAGGAGCGGCTCGCGCATTTCCGCACGGTCGCAAAGTCCACCGGGCTGCCGCTGATGATCTACAACAACCCGATCAGCTACGCGAACGAGGTGACGCCGGAGATGTTCGCGCGGCTCGCGAGCGTGAAGAACTTCGTCGCGATCAAGGAGAGCAGCGGCGACACGCGGCGGATCACGGATCTGCGCAACACCGTGGGCGACCGCTACGCGCTCTTCACCGGCGTCGATGATCTCGTGCTCGAGAGCGCCGCGCTCGGCATCGATGGCTGGGTGGCCGGCACTGGCATCGCCTTTCCCGCGCACAACCAGTGGCTTTGGGAACTCCTGCAGGCCGGCGACTTCCAGAAGGCGCGCGAGATTTATCGCTGGTTCACGCCGCTGCTGCATCTCGATGTGCAGGTGAAGTTCGTGCAGAACATCAAACTCGCCGTGCAGGAGTGCGGCCTCGGCAAGGAGTGGACGCGTGCGCCGCGCCTGCCGCTGCGCGGGGCCGAGCGGAAGGCGGTGCTGAAGATCATCCACGACGGCATCGCCAGCGCACCAAAAGTGCCGAAGCGCAAATGACCGGACCGGCGGCCATGACTCGCGTGCGCGTCGTGGATTCGCACACCGGCGGCGAACCGACGCGTGTGATCGTCGAAGGCGGACCGGACCTCGGCTCCGGCAGTGTGGCGGAGAAGCTCGCGGTCTTCCGTTCGCGGCACGACGACTTTCGCCGCGCGGTGATCACTGAACCGCGCGGCAGCGACGTGCTGGTCGGCGCGCTGCTCGTCGAACCCGCGGACGCCAGGTGCGTGGCCGGAGTGATCTTTTTCGACAACGCCTGCTGCATCGGCATGTGCGGCCACGGCACGATCGGGCTGGTGACCACCCTGGCGCACCTCGGCCGGCTCGCGCCGGGCACGCACCGCATTGAGACGCCAGTGGGCGTCGTGACGACCACGCTGCACGCGGACGGCTCCACCGCGCTCGCCAATGTGCCATCGTATCGCAAGGCCAAGGCAGTGAGCGTGGGCGCCTTTACCGGAGATGTGGCCTACGGAGGGAACTGGTTTTTTCTCATCGACGACCACGGCCAACGGATCGAACGCTCGAACGTGGACGTACTGACCGACTACTCCTGCCGCGCGCGGCGCGCGGTGAATGCGGGCGGTTTCCCGGAGGTCGATCACGTCATCCTTTACGACGGCACGCGCAATTTCGTGCTCTGTCCCGGCTCCGCCTACGATCGTTCGCCGTGCGGCACTGGCACCAGTGCGCGCCTCGCCTGCCTCGCCGTGGATGGGCGGCTGGTGGAGGGCGCGATGCTCGTGCAGCGCAGCATCGTGGGCAGTGAGTTTACCGCGTGCTACCGCTGGCTCGATCGCCCGGCGGGGACCATTGCGCCGACGATCACAGGCACCGCGCATATCACCGCTGAAGCTGTGCTTGTTTTTGCGGCGGGCGATCCATTTTGCTGCGGCCTTCCCGCTCTCTGATGAGACTGCTCGCGATCCTCCTGCTCACCGCGGCGACGCTGCTCGCGGAGAACCCCGCCGAAATCGCCGGCCACCGCACGATCCACGGCGCGCAAGCATCCGCGCGTTCCAATCCGATTCCCGTGCGGCACGTCTATGGTGCGGAGCGCGATTTCGTCCGGCAACCGTACCGGCTCGCGACGCTGCTCGTCGAATTCAGCGACCGGCGGCACGAGGACAATCACACCGCAGCCTTTTACGAAAAGCTGCTCTTCTCCCGCGGTGAGTATCTCCAGACGCCGAGTGGCGATCCGTCCTTCGGCAGCGTCGCGGATTGGTATGGCGCGCAATCCACGGAGCGATTCGAGCTGACCGGGAAGGTGTTCGATTGGGTCACGGTGGAGGAAACCTTCGAAGCCATCCACAGCCTCAAGCTCAAGGAGGCGCAGGAGCGTTACCTGAAGGTGGCGCTGGCCAGGGTGCGGGCGCGCGACGGTGCGAACGCCCTCGACGGATTCGACGGCTATCTCTTCGTGCATGTCGGCCCGATCACCGGGCCGACCGGCAATATTTTCTGGTCGCACCGCGCGGACGTGGAAGGAAGGCGCTACATCACCACCGGCGAGATCGACCGCATCGGTGTCTTTTGCCATGAGTTCGGCCACATCCTCGGGCTGCCGGATTTTTACGCGAAGAAAGGCGTGCGTGAGAGCTTCGGTCCGTGGTGCGCGATGGCTGCAGGTTATCGCGGCACTTATCCGAAAAGTTTCTGCGCGTGGTCGAAGACGCGCCTCGGCTGGTGCGAGCCCACGGTCGTCGATGCTACTACGCCGCAGCAGCTCGTGCTGCGCCCGATTCAGGCACACCCGAACGACGCCTTCCTCATCCCGCTCGACGCGACCGATGGCGTCGGCACCGAATTCCTGCTGCTCGAAAACCGTGCCGCGACCGGCAACGACGCCGAGGGTCAGGCCGGCCTTTTCGTCTGGTGCATCAAACGCGAGCCGGACTCCGGCGAGTTCCCTCGATTCGTGCTCACCCTGCCCGGCCCCGCCGACGCCGAGAGTCCCGACCAGCTCTCGCGTCGCGTCGCGTGGCCGATGGGAGCCGCACGCACTTTCACTATCGAGCCCGCGGCGGACACCTCTCCCGCCGTCATCCGCGACATTCGCATGGAAGGCGATCTCGTTTTCTTCGAGATCGGGCCGAAATGAGGTCGGCCACCCGATTAGCGCTCGAGGCCGACGGGGTAGAGCAGGAACCGCTCGTCGGCGAATTTCGTGCGCGTATAAAACCACTGGAGGCGCGCGGCGGGATCGGCGGCAAACGCTGGCTCGGCGGCCAGCTTCGCGGTGAAGTCGGCCTTCAGCGCGGGATCGGCGGCGAGCATCTTTTCCGCAAACGGCGCGATCACGTAGCCTTCGATGTATTCGGTGCGCTGGAGGACCTCGTGGAAGAAACCCCACGCGAAGAGCGAGTCCGCGCCCTGCGGGTCGAGCATCATGATCGCGAGATCGCCGAGTGGCTGATCGGTCGGCACGCGCACGGAGCCGGCTGGGAAGGTCTCGCGGCGAGTCTCGGGCTTCACGCCAGCGAGTTTGAGCAGATGGCGCGACTCGAAGGGTTGGCCCGGCGTCACTGGCTGCGGATCGACGAGGCGGAGCATCTCCACCTCGACGGTGCGCGGCCCGGCGAGCAGTTCGACGCGGATGCCGTGGAGTGTCAGTCGGTCGATCACTTGGGATTTGGCCGCGGGCACCCAATAGGCGGCGGGGCGCTTCGCGGTGAGGCCCGGGCGTTTGGAGAAGACGGGGAGCTTCGGAAAAGTCTTCGGGCGCCCGAGCCAGCGCATTTCCTTCACTCCAGAGATTGGCGAGTCGTAAGTCTCGAAGTCGATGCCGAGGAAATCGACCTCGTGGCTCGGGCCGCCCTCGGTCCATGTCAGCACGACCTCGGGAGGGCGCGCCGCTTGATCGGCGGCGATGGCCGCCTGGAGTGCGGCGCCGTCGCGCCCCAACAGATCGAGGGTGGCAGCGAGCAGGACGTAAGTGCCAAGCACGCGCTGGCGATAAGGTTTCAGCGAGTGCGTCTCGACGAGCACAGTCGGCAAGTGGCGCAGATCGCCATAGCCGTGGGAGAAGCGCGGCGTGGAGTGGCCGGCCTCGAGGCCGCGGGTGAAGTCGCGCTTGTCGCGCGGGTTCACGTAAAAATTCAGCGGCACATGCCCCTGGGCCTTGAGCGCCGCGTCGATCGCAGGGCTGAACGCGCGATCCAGCCACGCACCGCTGCGCGGCGACCAAGCGGCTTCGCCGGCGCGACCGTGGTGCGTGTAGGTGATGTCGTATTGGTAATCGAGCCCGTCGGTCACATGGATGTCGAAGTAGAGCGACGGCGACCACGCATCCAGCAGCGCGAGCAGCGCGCGCATCTCGGGCGCGTCGGCTTTCACGTAGTCGCGGTTGAGGTTCAAGTTCTGCGCCGTGGTGCGCCAACCCATGCGCGTGGGGCCGCGTTGGTTGGAGCGGTTCCATACGGAGGCACGCTCGTGTCCGTCGGCATTGAGCACGGGGATGAAGAGAAAATTCGCGCGGTCGAGCAGCGCACCCTTTTCGCCGAAGGCGAGATCGCGCAGCAGCATGAGCCCAGCGTCCTTGCCATCGATCTCGCCGGAGTGAATGCCCGCCTGCGCGAGCAGCGTCGGCTTGCCGCCCGCGCGCAGCGCTTCGGCGGTGTGGGATTTTCCGCGCGTGGCGACGACGACATAGAGCGCGCGGCCCTGCGCCGTGCGGCCAAACTCGATCATCGAAACGAGCGGCGTCGCGGCGCAGAGTTTCGTGAGCCACGCGACCGTGTCGTCGTAACTCGGCGTGTCGATGAGCCCGCTCTTCTCCGCGGGGGTGACCCACGGATGAGCTGCCGCGGCGACGAGCGACTCGCTCGCCCCATGCCACGGCGGAACCGGCGGGAGAAATTCCTGCGGGCCGAACTCGGCGGCGAAGGCGGTGGCGGTGAGCGACGAGGCGAGAACGAGGAAGCGCATGGCGCTCTCTCGGTGCCGCATTTCTCGCAGATGGAGAAGGCCAAAGAAAGGCCAGGCCGCGCACTTACAAAAACTTCGTCCCCATGATCTCGATCTTATCCCCCCGCACATTCCTCGCGTTATGGTTCGTCTGTGGCGCGGCCTCGCTGCCAGCCGAGCCGCCCAAGGCAGACCCCGCACGCCTCACGCTGGATCGCATTTTCACCGCGAATGAATTCAAGGAGAAGACCGTGGAGACGGTTCGCTGGAGCAAGCTCGCTCCAGTCTACTTCACGCTGGAGGTGCGGGATGAGAAGGCGAAGGAGAAACAGCGCGATCTAGTGCGGAACGATGCGGCCACTGGGGAAAAAAGTGTGCTCGTGCCGGCGGAGGCCTTGGTGCCGGCGGGTGAGAAGAAAGCGCTGACCGTGGACAGTTTCGAGTTTTCCAAGGACGAGGCGAAGCTGCTCCTTTTCACGAACACGAAGAAGGTGTGGCGGAGGAATACGCGCGGCGACTACTGGGTGATGGACGTGGCGGCGCGGAAGCTCCGGAAGCTCGGAGGCGACGTGGCGGCTTCGACGCTTATGTTTGCGAAGTTTTCGCCCGATGGGTCGCGCGTGGCCTTTGTGCGCGCGGGCAATCTCCAGGTGCAGGACTTGAGCACGATGCAGATCACAAAGCTGACGACCGACGGTTCGGCGACGCGCTTCAATGGCACCTCGGACTGGGTCAACGAGGAGGAACTGGGCATCCGCGATGGGTTTCGTTGGAGCCCGGATGGCACGCGGATCGTGTTCTGGCAGTTCGATGCGGAGGGCGTGAAGAAGTTCTGGTTGGTCAATAACACCGAGACCGCCTACCAGCGCTTCACTACGTTTCCTTATCCGAAGGTCGGGGAGAAAAACTCCGCGGTGCGGCTTGGCGTGGCTAATGCGAGCGGCGGTGAAGTGCGCTGGCTCGAGATCCCCGGCGATCCGCGCGAGCACTACATCCCGCATGTGGAATGGACGGAGGACGGCAAACAACTGTTGCTCCAGCAATTCAACCGCCTGCAAAACACGAACCGTGTGCTGCGCGGCGATCCGTCCACGGGCGAGACCAGCCTCATCTTTACCGAGACGGATGCAGCCTGGGTGGAGAATAAGAATTCAATTCGCTGGGCGAACGATTCCTTAGTCTGGCTCAGCGAGCGCAGTGGGTGGCGACACGCTTATCTCGCGAGCCTGGACGGCCAGCGCTGCGCGCCGATCACGACGGGTGCGTTTGACGTCATCGACATCGTGTCGGTGGATGCGAAGGCCAGCTGGCTCTACTACCTCGCCTCGCCGGACAATGCGGCGCAGCGCTATCTCTACCGCACGCGCTTGCAGGGCGGCGTGCCCGAGCGGCTCTCGCCCGCCACCCAGCCCGGCTGGCACAGCTACGACATCTCACCGGATTCGCAGTGGGCGGTGCATACTTACTCCAGCTTCACCACGCCGCCGGTGGTGGAACTCGTGCAACTGCCCGGTCACCAAGTGGTGCGCGTGCTGGAGGACAATCGCAAGGTGCGCGAAAAGCTGGCCGCGCTGACCCAGCCTGCGTGCGAGTTTCTGCGCGTGGAAGTCGGCGGTGGCGTTGCGCTCGACGGCTGGTGCATCCGCCCGCCCGTCCTCGACACTACCGTGAAGCATCCGCTGCTCATGCATGTGTATGGCGAACCCGCTTCGCAGACGGTGAAGGACTCGTGGGGTGGACAGCGCACGCTGTGGCACTGGATGCTCGCGCAGCAGGGCTACGTGGTCGCCAGCGTGGACAATCGCGGCACGCCCTCGCCGCGCGGACGCGAGTGGCGGAAGTGCGTGTATCGGCAGGTGGGCATCCTCGCCGCGCAGGAGCAGGCCGACGCCGTGCGCGCGCTGTTGCAACGCTGGCCCTTCACCGATGCCGCGCGCGTCGGGGTGTGGGGCTGGAGCGGCGGCGGGAGTATGAGCCTGAACGCGATCTTCCGTCACCCCGATCTCTACCGCACCGCCATGGCCATCGCGCCGGTCGCGGATCGGCGCCTTTACAATTCGATCTACGAGGAGCGCTACATGGGCGCGCCAAAAGACAACGCAGAGGGCTACCGCCTCGCCTCACCGATCACGCACGCCGCGGGGCTGAAAGGCAACCTGCTCCTCGTCCACGGCACTGGCGACGACAATGTTCACTACCAGGCCACCGAGAAGCTGATGAATGAACTTATCGCGAAAAACAAAACCTTCACCGCGATGGCCTACCCGAATCGCTCGCACTCGGTCTCCGAGGGCAAAGGCACGTCGCGGCATTTGTTTGAATTGCTCACGAACTACCTGCGCGAGCATCTCCCGGCGACGCCGCGGCTCGCGCAGAATTCCGCGCCCGACTTCGACCGCGCGGCCGCCTTTGCGAAGCGGATCGAGAATAAAGTTTTCCGCGCGACCTTCACTCCCCATTGGCTGCCGGATGGGCGGCGATTTTGGTATCGCGTGCAGACCGGTGAAAAGACCTGGGAGCATGTGCTCGTCGAGGCGGAGTCGGGCAAGCTAACCCGCGCGGCCGATGCGGCGAGCCTGGGAGTGAAGGCGTCGGTGCTCACCACTTCCAAGGATACGACGGCGGCTATCCGGCCTTCGCTGAAGACCGGCGCGCAGACGAGTTTGCGCTTCACGAATCGAATGGCGGAGACGGTCGAGCTGGTGTGGATCGATCGGTATTCGGTGCGGAAATCGTATGGCACCGTCGAGCCCGGCACGTCGCGCGACCTGCGGACCTATGTCGGGAATACGTGGCTCGTGGCGACGGCGACGGGGAAGGCGCTTGGCGTGATCGAGGCGAAGGAGGAGCCGGTCGAGTTGATGATCGATGGCCAGGGGCGCGCGACCGATCAGAAGCAGCGTGACACTTCACCGGACGGGCGGTGGTCGGTGCGCTTTGCGGAACATCAGATCGTGCTGCTCGATCATGCGAGCGGTGAGTCCTCGACGCTCACGCGCGACGGCACGGCGGCACGGCCGTATCGGGGGCCGGTGGCGTGGGCGCCGGATGGGCAGAGCTTCGTGGTGCTTTCGGTGAAAGACGTGCCGGTGCGGAAGGTCACGATCGTCGAGTCGTCGCCGCCGGATCAGCTCCAGCCGAAGATGCACACCTTCGACTACGCCAAGCCCGGCGACGAACTGCCGCGCCCGCACCCCGTGCTCGTGCGCCTCGCCGATCGCCAGCCACTCGCGATCGACGACGCGCTTTTTCCGAATCCCTTCACGCCCGGTGGCTCGCTCAACATTCGTTGGTCGCCGCGCAGCGACGAGTTCACCTTCGACTACAACCAGCGCGGGCATCAGCTCTGGCGCATCCTCGCGGGGAACGCGCAGACTGGCGCGGTGCGCACCGTCGTCGAGGAAACGGCACGCACTTTCATCGACTACTCCACGAAGACGTGGCGGCACTGGCTCGACGACACGCGCGAGCTGCTGTGGATGAGCGAGCGCGATGGCTGGTGCCACCTGTGGCTCTACGACGCGGCGACGGGTGCGGTGAAAAATCAGGTCACGCGCGGCGCGTGGGTCGTGCGGAAGGTCGAGCGCGTGGATGCGGCGAAGCGCCAGGTGTGGTTCCTCGCGAGCGGGCTGCGCGCGGGTGAAGACCCGTATCACCGGCACCTCTGCCGCGTGAACTTCGACGGCAGCGGCTTCGTTCGGCTCACGGAGGGCGACGGCGATCACACGATCGCATTCTCGCCCGGCCTGCGCTTTTTCACTGACCGTTGGTCGCGCGCCGATGCGGTGCCGGTGACCGAATTGCGCCGCGGCGAAGACGGCAAGCTCGTCTGCGAACTGGAGCGCGCTGACGCCACCGCGCTGCTCGGGACTGGCTGGACGATGCCTGAGCGCTTCGTGGCGAAGGGGCGCGACGGAACGACCGACATCCACGGCGTGCTCATCAAGCCCTCACACTTCGATCCGGCGAAAAGTTATCCCGTGCTCGAGGAAGTGTATGCCGGTCCGCACGGCGCGTTTTCCCCGAAAACATTCTTCACCCTCGCGCGCCAGCATGCGCTGGCGGAGTTGGGCTTCATCATCGTCCACGCCGACGGCATGGGCACGAACCATCGAGGTAAAGCTTTCCACGATGTGGCTTGGAAAAATCTGCAGGACGCCGGCTTCCCCGACCGCATCGCGTGGATCAAAGCCGCCGCCGCGACTCGCCCGTGGATGGACCTCACGCGCGTCGGCATCTACGGCGGCAGCGCGGGCGGACAAAGCGCGATGCGCGCGCTGCTCGATCACGCGGACTTTTACCAAGCCGCCTTCGCCGACTGCGGCTGCCACGACAACCGCATGGACAAAATCTGGTGGAACGAACAGTGGCTCGGCTGGCCCGTGGACGAGAGCTACGTGAAGGCGTCGAACGTCGCCGACGCTCACAAGCTGCGCGGCGCGCTGATGCTCTGCGTCGGCGAACTTGATCGCAACGTCGATCCCGCCTCGACGATGCAGGTCGCAAACGCGCTGCAAAAAGCCGGCAATCCCTTCGACCTTCTCGTCGTCACGGGTGCGGGTCACGGCGCGGCGGAGACGCCGGCTGCGAGCCGGCGGCGCATGGAGTTCTTTGCGCGGCATCTCCAGGGTGGCGCGGCGCCGGATGAATGACTGCATTCCGGGGCGATGCCGCAACGTTGAATAACTTATGAAGCTGTCTTTCTGTCGCCACACTTGCGTTCTCCTGGTGTCTCTAGCGGTCTTTTGTGGCCAAGGTCGCGGAGCGACCAAGCCCAACGTCCTCTTCATTGCGGTGGACGATCTCAACGATTGGATTGGCTGTCTCGGCGGGCATCCGCAGACGAAGACGCCGAACTTCGACCGACTCGCCGCGAGCGGGGTGCTGTTCAGGAACGCCTATTGCGCCGGGGCGTCATGCAATCCCTCGCGCACGGCGATCATGAGCGGGCTGCCGCCGCATCGCTCAGGGCTTTACAACAACCGGCAAAAGATGCGCGAGGTGCTGCCCGATGCGGAGTTGATGCCGCGTTACTTTTCGCGGAACGGCTACTGGTCCGCCGGTTCGGGCAAGATTCTCCACTACGTGATCGACCCGCAGTCGTGGGATGATTACTTCCCGGACAAAGCGAAGGACGATCCGTTTCCGCGCACGTTCTATCCGGCCAAACGTCCCGTGAATCTGCCGCGCGCGGGCGAATGGCAGTATGACGAAACCGACTGGGCCGCGCTCGACGTGACGGATGAGGAGTTCGGTGGCGACTGGCTGGTGACGAAGTGGATCGGCGAGGAACTCCAGCGCGCGCACGACAAACCGTTCTTCCTCGCGTGCGGTCTCTACCGTCCGCACGAGCCGTGGTTCGTGCCGAAGAAATATTTTGAGCCATTCCCGCTGGAGACGATTCAAGTCGGACCGGGCTACAAGGCGGACGATCTCGGTGACGTTCCGACTGCTGGCCAGAAGCTCGCGCGCAATCGCTACTTCGAGCACATCCAAAAGGAGGGTCAGTGGAAGAAAGGCATTCAGGCTTACCTCGCCTCCATTCATTTTGCCGACGCCATGCTCGGGCGCGTGCTCGATGCGCTGGAAAAAAGTTCGCAGCGCGACAACACGATCGTGGTGCTCTGGAGCGATCACGGCTGGCATCTCGGCGAGAAGGAGCACTGGCAGAAATTCACCGGCTGGCGCGTCTGCGACCGTGTGCCGCTCATCGTGCGTGTGCCGCGCGGTGCGCACGGTCTGCCCGAAGGCACGCGTGCTGGCGCGGTGTGTGACCGCCCCGTCGGCCTCGTGGATGTGTTCTGCACGCTCACCGACCTGTGCGGACTGCCGCAAAAGGCGGGCATCGAAAGCCGCAGTCTCGTGCCGCTCCTCCGCGATCCCGCCGCCCCCTGGCCGCACACTGCGATCACGCACCTCGATCAACCCGAGAGCTACGCCATCAGCACCGAGCGCTGGCGCTACATTCACTACAAAGGAGGCGACGAGGAACTCTACGACATCGTGAGCGATCCGCATGAATGGACCAATCTCGCGCCAAGACCCGAGCACGCTGCCAAGCTCACCGAGCTGCGCGCGCTCGCGCCGAAGGACGTCATCCCAATGCCGGTCGCAGTCGAGGCTCGAAAGAACTGACGAAACGGCATCACAGCCATGAAGTGCATCACCTTTGTCATCATCACCATTGGGCTGTCGCTATTTTCGTGTGATGCGGCGGACACCCGCGACCAAGCCGCGAACGGCGACAGCAAGAACAAGCCGAACATTCTTTTCATCCTCGCCGACGACCTCGGCTACGGCGATGTCGGATGTTACAATGCGGAGTCCAAAGTCGCCACGCCGAACATCGATCGGCTGGCGCGCGAAGGGATGCGATTTACGGATGCGCATTCGCCGTCCACGGTTTGCACGCCCAGCCGCTACAGCCTGCTCACCGGGCGGATGGCCTTTCGCATCAACTATCGCAGTGTCTTCGAAGGCGTAGGCGGGCCTTGCCTGATCAAAGAGGATCAACTGACGCTGCCGCAGATGCTCCGTAACCAAGGCTATGCCACGGCGATGACGGGTAAGTGGCATGTCGGCCTGAGTTTCTTCGACAAGGACGGGCAGCGCATCACGAAAGGCGGCGTCGAAGGTGTAAAGATGATCGATTACACGCGCGCCATTCCGGATGCGCCGATTCATCGTGGCTTCGACCGGTTCTTCGGCACGGCGTGCTGTCCGGGCACGGATTACCTCTACGCATTCATCAATGGCGATCGCATTCCGGTGCCACCCACCGGCATGCTCGATAAGTCGAAACTGCCCAAACATCCGTATGCCTTCGACAACCGGGCTGGCATGATCGCGCCGGACTTTGACCTCGAAGAAGTGGACCTGCTCTTCCTGAAAAAGAGCCGCGAGTTTCTCGAACAACACGCGAAGCGCCAGCCGGCGAAACCATTCTTCCTCCTACACTCCACGCACGCCGTGCATCTGCCGTCGTTTGCGGCGAAGCAGTTTCAAGGGAGCACGAAGGCGGGGCCGCACGGGGATTTCATCCATGAGTTCGACTCCATCGTCGGCGAACTGATGAAGACCCTCGAACGGCTCGGGATGGCGGACAACACCGTGGTCATGCTCTCCAGCGACAACGGACCGGAAACCACGAGCGTCGTCCACATGCGCGCCGACCACGGCCACGACGGTGCCCGCCCGTGGCGCGGGGTGAAACGCGACCAATGGGAGGGCGGGCATCGCGTGCCTTTCATCGTGCGGTGGCCGGGAAAAATTGTGCCGGGCAACACCAGCGACCAGACGGTCTGCCTCACCGATGTCATCGCGACTTGCGCGGCGATGACCGGCGTCACGCTGCCGGCGAACGCGGCCGAGGACAGTTTCGATCTTCTACCCGTGCTGCTCGGGAAAAAGAGTGGCGAGAAAGCCCGCCCCTACACGTTGCACCAGACGATTAGCCTCCCGCTTGCCATCCGCCGGGGCCCTTGGAAATACCTCGATCATCGCGGCTCCGGCGGGAACAACTACGAAAAGGGGGAACTCAAATCCTTCGCCCTGCCTGACACCGCGCCCGATGCACCAGGCCAGCTCTACCACCTCGAAACCGATCCTGGAGAAACAACGAACCTCTATTTCAAACATCCCGAGATCGTACAAGAACTCAAGACTCTGCTCGATTCGAGCAAGGCTGCCGGACGCAGCACACCTCGAGACTCGCCCAAGCCTTAACCATGAACCCGCTCAAACAACCCAATTCAATGCACCGGCACCCGTTCACGCTCGTCGCTGCGTTCTTCATGAGCGTCTCCACGTTGTCAGCCGATAACCCAATCGAGTTGGAAACCCTGCGGCGCCAAGCAGCGAGTGGCGACGTGAAAGTGCAGCTCGATCTCGCCATTCGCTATCGAGATGGAAAGGGTGTGGGCAAAGACGATGTCGAGGCCCTGAAGTGGGCGCATCGGGCCGCAGATGCTGGCAACGCTGACGCGATGGATTTTGTCGGCTTCGCTTATCTCCGAGGCGCAGTCATCAGGCGCAATCCGGAGATCGCCATCGCCTATTTCAAAGCGGCGGCGGCGGAATCCACGCAGGCGGCTTTCAATCTGGGTCAGTGCTACTTCGGCGCGCAGGGTACGGAGCAGGATATTCCGAAGGCTCTCGAGTCTTGGAAGAAGGCCGCGGATGGGGGCCACGGACGCGCTGCTGCCTCTCTGGCGATGGTGTATCTCGCTGGCGAAGGAGTCGCGCCCGATGCCGTGCAGGCACGCCGCTTCGCGGAGCGGGCTGCGGAACTGAACGATCCCTCGGGTCTCGTGGTGCTGGGGGAAATGCAGTTTCAAGCGGGTGACTTGAACGCAGCGAAAGCCAACTGGACGAAAGCCTCGAAACTCCGTCCCACCGGCCCCACGGGGCACCCCGCTCAACCCTCGGCCGACGCCTCGGCCCAACAAGGGGCTGACCTCTTGAAGCTCATCGACTATCGCCAACGAAAAGGAGAGCCAGGGAAGTTTGCCTTTGTGCAAATGCCGCACATCCAGCAAGGCTACAACAACTGCGGGTCAACCGCGTGCGCCATCTTCGCCCGCTTTCAGGGCAGCAAGATCGGCGGATGGGATTTCAAGCGCCTCTGTCCATCACCACTCGGCACCGGCACCGACTGGGGCCACCTCCTCGACGCCTCGAAGAAGATTGGTCAGCAGTGGAAACTCAGCACCTTCACTCCAGACGACACGGGCTTCGATCAAGCCACCGCCATGCTGAAAAGCGAACTCGATGCCGGGCGGCCCGTGGTTGTCGATTTCAAATACATCGGCCCGCAATACCCCGGCGGCAGCGCCGGCCACACGCTTAACGTCTGCGGCTACATCGCGGAGGAGAACCTTTACATCCTCTGCAATCCCGCCGTCGCCACCCCCGGCCTCCAACTCATCACTGCCGCTGATCTCAAGAACTTCTGGCGCTCCGACCACTACGGCGCCCTCTCCCAAGGCATCCTCTCCCGGCCAGCTTTGGTCATCGAAAATCCGTGATGAAGAAAGCCGTCTTCATCCGCACAGCCAGACAGACTCCGAAAGCTTAAAGCCCATGCGCCTTCTCTCCACGCAAGTTTTTCTCTTGCTGACATCACTCGTTCTCACGGCTCAGCTTCAGGCAGAGCCGCTGAAAGTCTTCATCCTCGCCGGCCAGTCGAACATGGAGGGGCACGCGAAAGTCGAGACTTTCGACTACATCGGCGACGATCTGCAGACCGCTCCGCTGCTGAAGCAGATGCGGAATGCCGATGGGACGCCGCGGATCTGTGACCACGCCTGGATCTCGTATCTGACCGGAGAGGGCGACGCAAATGGCGAGGGCTTCGGTAAAGTGACCGCTGGCTACGGCTCGCGGCGAAACCCCGCGGAGAGCGGCGGCAAGATCGGGCCGGAGTTTACCTTCGGGCTGACCATGGATGCAGCGCTCGCCGAGCCCGTGCTCATCATCAAGACTGCGTGGGGCGGCAAGTCGCTCTATTACGATTTTCGCCCACCGAGCGCGGGGCTGTTTCCGCGCTCGCCGGCCGATATCGAGAAGGGACGAAATCCCGAGGCGCAGTCAGGTCACTACTACCGGCTCATAATCGAGCATGTGCGGCGCGTGCTGGGCGACATCAAGCGCGTCTGTCCGGAGTATGACGAGCAGCAGGGCTTCGAGGTCGCCGGCTTTGTCTGGCTGCAAGGCTGGAACGACATGGTGACTCGCGAGGTCTATCCCATCCCGAAGCCGGACGACAAAAGACCGCGCTATGCCGACTACAGTCGCTGGTTGGCTGATTTCATCCGCGACGTCCGCAAGGATTTGCGCGAGCCGAAGATGCCGTTCGTGATCGGTGTGATGGGTGTCGGCGGTGTGAAGCCGAACGCGCACGTCGCCGCGTTTCGCGACGCGATGGCGGCCCCGGCGGCGCTCCCGGAGTTTCAGGGGAACGTGCTCGCGGTGCAGACCGCTCCGTTCTGGTCGATGGAACTCGGCGCCATCGCCGACAAGAAGGAAGAGGTCCGCCAAATGAGCCACTACCTGAACTCGAAGCACAAAAACTACGCCAATGCGGATGGCTCGATGACCGAGGCGCAGAAGCGCGAGCATCTGATGCAGTTCGAGGCCAAACTGATCTCGCCTGCTGAGGTGGCGCTGTGGGAACGCGGTGCGTCGAACGCCGGCTACCACTACCTCGGCTGCGCAAAAACCTTCGCGCTCATGGGCAAGGCGTTTGCCGAAGCGACCTTGAAACTCATGGCGGCGCGCCCACGTTGAACCCCGCCCCAATGATGAAAATCACCCGCATCCTCGCCTACCGCGTCGAGCTTCCGCTGCATGAGACCACTTACAAATGGAGCGGTGGCAAATCCGTCACCGTCTTCGACAGCACCATCGTGCGCGTCGAGACCGACACCGGGCTCGCCGGTCACGGCGAGGTGTGCCCGCTCGGGCCTTTCTATCTGCCGGCTTATGCGGATGGTGTGCGCGCCGGCTTGCGCGAACTCGGGCCGCATTTGCTCGGCGAAGATCCGCGTCAGCTCGCGAAGCTCGACCGCAAGATGGACGCGGCGCTCAAGGGGCATCCGTATGTGAAAAGCGGCATCGACATCGCGTGCTGGGACATCCTCGGGCAGGCGACCGGCCTGCCAGTGTGCGAACTGCTCGGCGGGCGTTACGGCGAGGACGTGCCTCTTTACCGCGCCATCTCGCAGGAATCGCCGGAGGAGATGGCGGCGAAGGTCGCGGGGTATCGCGCGGAGGGTTATCGGCGCTTCCAACTCAAGGTCGGCGGTGATCCAGACACGGACATTGCCCGCATCTTCGGCGTGGCGGAAAAACTCCAGCCCGGCGACCGCCTCGTGGCGGACGCGAACACCGGCTGGGTGCAGCACGAAGCTGTGCGCGTGGCGAAAGCCGTGCGCGATGTGGATGTCTATCTCGAGCAGCCCTGCCTCACCTATGAGGAATGCCTCGCGGTGCGCCGGCAGACGCCGCATCCCTTCGTGCTCGATGAAAACATCGATGACCTCGGAATCCTCCTCCGCGCGAAGGCTGATCTCGCGATGGACGTGGTGAACCTCAAGATCAGCAAGTTCGGTGGCCTCACAAAAATACGCCAGGCGCGCGACCTCTGCGTGAGCATGGGCATCGCGATGACGCTGGAAGATTCCTGGGGCGGCGACATCGCCACCGCCGCCATCGCGCACCTCGCGCAGAGCACGCCGACGGAGTTCCTTTTCACCACCACGGACTTCAACAGCTACGTCACGGTCTCGACCGCGGACGGCGCGCCGCAGCGCGTGAATGGTCGCATGAAAGCTTCGCGGGAGCCCGGTCTTGGCATTCACCCGAGAATGGACGTGCTCGGCGCGCCGGTGGTCGTCGTCGAATAATCTGCTCCTCGTGAAACTTCTCCCGCTCGCATTCGCCCTCGTCACCTCCCTGGCTGTCGCCGCACCGCCGCGTGATGCGTTGCCGCTCGATGCGCCGGAGCTGCCGCTAAACTTCCGGCTGCACGTCGAGTTCTCCGCGCCGGCGGGCGGGGCGCTGCGCTTGAGCAAAGATTTTATCGTGCCGCTGGCGAACGGTGCGGAGCACGACGTGGCGGTGGAGTATCCGCCAAAGGGCCCGCCCATCCTGCGCGCGTGGAGCGGTGGCAAGCTCGTGCGCGGGCCGGAGGAAGTGTCGGGATTCGCGCAAGACGGCGCGCAGGATTTTCCAGACGCGAAGCTGGACCTCGGGGCGGATTTCACGGCAGTGGCGAAGTTTGAGTCAAACGGGAGCGGCACGCTCTTTTCCAAATGCGCGCCCACAGGCAAGTGGTCGCCGGCGGCGAAGGCGCTTTTCATTCGCGGCGGACGGCTCGTTTACGACATCGGCTGGGTCGGCGCTCTCACGGGAGGCGGCAAGGTGGATGACGGAAAACCGCACACGGCCGTGCTGACGGTGCGCGATGGGACGGCGCGACTGTGGCTCGACGGGAAGGTCGTCGGGGAGCGGGCGAAGTTTTCCAAGCCGGATGTCGCTGGGCACGTGTTCAAGGTCGGTCGCGCGGCTGCAGATTTTGCGGGAGATTTCACCAACGGAAAACTCGCGGGAGTGCGCGTCTGGTCGCGAGCACTGCCGGATGCGGAGGTGGCGCTGCTGTCCAAGGGCGAGGGCGCGGGCGCGAACACGCCGGACTTTACCCACACTCCCGATCCACGCGGTGGGCGTCCGGCCCTCGAGCCCGCGCCGGGTGTGACCGTCCGAGAGGCCTGGGTGCAGGCGCTGGAGCGCACGGACCATGTGGAAATCGTCGCCGGATGGAATGAGAAGACGCTTGAGGAAGGGCGGCAGATTTACGCGACGCTCTGCGTGGTGTGCCACGGCACGAAGGAGCAGCCGGGGTCGCTGCCGACAGCGCTGCGCTTCGCCGAGGGGCCGTTCAAGAACGGTGCGGATCCGCTCTCGATGTTTGCCACGCTCACGAAGGGCTTCGGCCAGATGGTCGCGCAGCCGCAATTCACGACCGCGCAGAAATACGCGGTGATCCAATACATCCGCGAGACGTTCCTGCGGCCGCACAACCGAACGCAATTCACCGAGATCACGCCGACTTATCTCACGTTGCTCCCGCGCGGACTGGTGCGGGCGGAGGCGGAGAAGGAGGACCGCTCGCTGCCGCCCTACAAGCGCATGGATTTCGGACCGGCGCTCTTTTGGACCTACGAAGTGGTGCCCGCAAACATCGCGCAGAAAGGCATCGCCATTCGCCTCGATGAAGGCGCTGGCGGCGTGAGCAAGGGGCGCGCGTGGATGATCTACGATCACGACACGATGCGCGTGGCCACGGCGACCACGGGCGATTTCGTGGACTGGAAAGGCATCGCCTTCGACGGCAGCCACGGCACGCACACGCGGCTCACCGGCGAGCGGCATTTCGTCAATCCCGTCGGTCCCGGCTGGGCTTCGCCGGAGGGGAATTGGGACGACGACGCGCGCGTCCTCGGCAAGGACGGTAATCGCTACGGCCCACTGCCAGCGAATTGGGCGCGCTTCGAGGGCCTGTATCTGCACGGCAGCCGCACCGTCCTCGCCGCGAAGATCGGCGGCACGCGAGTGCTGGAATCGCCCGGCTGGCTCGACTACGGCACGACACCGGTCTTTTCTCGCACGCTGAATGTCGGGGCCGCCAAACAGCCGCTGCTCCTGCGCGTCGCTCCGGACACGGTGAGCGTCGTGCTGACCGGCGATGGTTCGCTGCGCAAGGACGGCGGCTTCTGGATCGCCACGCTGCCCGGCGGGGCGAAGGCGCGGCTGCTCATTTCGCGAGCCGATGCGGCGTCGCTCGAGGCGCTGGCGAAGACGATCAACGCGCCGCTCGATCTCGCGTCGCTCACGCTGGGTGGGCCGAGGCAGTGGACGGCGGAAGTCACCACGACTTCCGAAGCGGGCCCGGCGGACGGCTCGTTCATCGCCGATACGTTCCCGCTCCCGGTCGAAAATCCGTGGCAGAGCTGGATGCGCCCCGGGGGCTTTGATTTCACGCCCGATGGAAAGGCCGCCGTGGTGGCGATGTGGAATGGTGACGTGTGGCGCGTGGACGGCGTGCTCTCGCCCGCGCCCGCGCCGCTGCGCTGGCGGCGGATCGCCACGGGACTTTCCCAGCCGCTCGGGGTGAAGTTTCGCGGCGAGGAGCTTTTCGTGACGTGTCGTGATCAGCTCGCGCGGCTGCGGGATCTCAATGGCGACGGCGAGATCGACTTCATCGAGTGCTTCAATGACGACGCGCAGGTCACCGAGCATTTCCATGAATTCGCGATGGGTCTGCAGACGGACGCGGCGGGGAATTTTTACTACGCCAAGTCCGGACGCCACGCGCTCGACTCCGTGGTCCCGCACCACGGCATGCTCCTCCGCGTCAGCGCCGATGGCACCCGCACCGACATCCTTGCCACCGGTTTCCGCGCCGCGAATGGCGTGTGCCTCAACGACGACGGAACGTTTTATGTCACCGATCAGGAGGGATTTTGGACGCCGAAGAATCGGATCAATCGCGTGAAGGTCGGCGGTTTCTACGGGAACATGTTTGGCTACAAGAGCGTCACCGATTCGTCTGATGCCGCGATGGAACCGCCGATGGTGTGGGTCACAAATGAAAAGGACCGCAGCCCCGCGGAACTGGTGTCTGCACCAAAGAACGCGTGGGGTGCGCTCGGTGGCTCGCTGCTCAATCTTAGCTACGGCACTGGCCGCGCATTCATCATCCCGCACGAGGAAGTCGATGGCGTATGGCAGGGCGCGGTGTGCGAGTTGCCGATGCCGGCCTTTGCGACTGGGATCATGCGCGGTCGCTTCGCGCCGGATGGCGCGCTTTACACCTGCGGGATGTTTGCGTGGGCGGGGAATGCGACCGCGCCGGGTGGCTTCCATCGCATCCGGCGGACCGAAAAACCGGCGCACGTGCCGCTCGCGATCCATGCCGCGAAAGGAGCAATCTCCGTGACCTTCAGCGATCCGCTCGATCCGAACAGCGTCACGCCCGAAGCGTTCGGCTTCAAGGTGTGGGCGCTTAAGCGTGCCGCGAACTACGGCTCGAAGCATTACGACGAACATCCGGTCGCTATCAGCGCCGCTCGTCTTTCTGCCGACCAGCGCACCGTGATGCTCACCATTCCCGATCTCGCACCCACGCAGTGTTACGAATTGGTGCTCAAACTCCGCGGCCCGAGTGGCACGAGCATCGAGCGTTCGCTGCACGGGACGATCCATCGCCTTGCCGAACAATGAAGACCTCCATCCTGCTCCTCCTCGCCCTGCTGGCTTCCCACACCTTGGCTGCTGAGACGCCTCCGCTCCCGACGGCGCACACCGATCGGGATGTCGAAGGCTGGAACGTGCGGGTGGATGACCGGCTGGTGAAAGGCGAGGGCGCCGCGGTGGGCGAACGCGCTCTCAAGCTCCTCGCTGCTCGGCTCGTTGCGATCACGATCGTGGTGCCGGAGCCGGCGCTGGCCAAGCTCCGCGCGATCACCATTCAGGTCGATCTGAACTATGGCGCACTGCGCGCGATGCAGTATCACCCGAGTGCCGGCTGGCTGAAGGAGAACGGCTACAGCGAGAAGCTCGCAAAGTGCGCGCACATTCCCGATGCCGAGGCCTTCCTCTCGCCGTTTGAAAATCACCGGATGCCGTGGGTGGTGCTGCACGAACTCGCGCATGGCTTCCACGATCAGGTGATCGGCTTCGAGGAGCCGCGCGTGATCGCGGTGTGGCAGAAGTTTCGCGACAGCGGGAAGTATCAATCCGTCATGACGAGCCCCGGCCACCTGCGCGAGCACTATGCGCTGACGAATCAAAAGGAGTTCTTCGCGGAGATGACCGAAGCGTATTTCGGCTCGAACGATTTCTATCCATTCGTCACCGGCGAACTGAAGCAGGCGGAGCCGGAGACTTTCGACCTCCTCGCCGAGATCTGGGGCCCGCTGCCGGGGAAGACGCAGTCGAAAGGTTTCGGCACAAAATGAAGCGGACGGCCGCCTCGCTCGGATGAAGCACGTCATCGTCCTCGGTGCGGGCGTCATCGGCCTGAGCGTCGCGAGCGAATGCGCGCGGCGCGGACACCGCGTGACCATCGTGGAGCGCAATGCGCGCCACCGGGACGGCTGCTCCTTTGGCAATGCGGGGATGATTGTGCCGAGCCACTTCATCCCGCTCGCCGCCCCGGGCATGGTCGCGCTTGGACTCCGCTGGATGTGGAATCCGGAGTCGCCCTTTTACATCCAGCCGCGGCTCGACTGGGAGCTGATCGCGTGGGCGTGGCGCTTCTGGCGCGCGAGCACGCGGGAGCGGGTCGAGCGGGCCGCACCGCTCCTACGCGATCTCCACCTGGCGAGCCGCGCGGCTTATGCGGAGTTCGGCGAAGAGTGCGGTCTCGTACAGCGTGGACTGCTCATGCTCTGCAAAACGCAGCACACGCTCGACGAGGAAGCGCAGACGGCCGCGAAAGCGCGCGCGCTCGGAGTGCCAGCGGAGGTGCTGGGCGCGAAGCAGACCGCCGCGCTTGATCCGCACGTGACGATGGACATCGCGGGCAGCGTCTATTTTCCGAAGGACTGCCACCTTCAGCCGGAGCGTTACGTCGATGCACTGGAGCAGCGGCTGAGCGGTGCGGAGATGCTGTGGGAGACTGAAGTGATCGGCTGGCGCCGGGAAAGCGCGCGGCTCGTGGCCGTGCGCACGACACGCGGTGAGATCGCGGGGGATGAGTTCATCCTCGCTGGCGGAGCGTGGTCGCCGCCGCTCGCGCGCGACCTCGGGCTGCGACTGCCGATGCAGGCCGGCAAAGGCTACAGCGTCACCCTTCCGCAACCGGTCGAGTTGCCACAGATCTGCTCCATCCTCACTGAAGCGCGCGTCGCCGTGACGCCGATGGAAGGCACACTCCGCGTCGGCGGCACCATGGAGATCGCCGGGCTCGACGAGCGAGTCAGCCAGCGTCGCGTCGAGGGCATTCTCCGCGCGTTGCCGCTCTACTATCCGCGGTTTCGCCGCGAGCACTTCGATGGGATCGAGCCGTGGCACGGGCTGCGCCCATGTTCGCCGGACGGCCTGCCGTATCTCGGCCGCACACGGGTGGCGGAGAATCTCATCGTCGTCACCGGACACGCCATGATGGGCCTGAGCCTCGCGCCCGTGACGGGCGAACTCGCCGGGCAACTTGTGGATAGCGAGCCGCCGCGCTTCGATCTCACGCTGTTGGCGCCGGACCGTTACGCGTAGCGCTCACTTCAGCAAGAGTAGATAGGCGAAGAGGTCGCTGACTTGTTCCCCAGGCAGCACGTCGAGCAGGCCCTCGGGCATGAGTGAGCGGCGGAGATATTGCGTGCGGGAAATTTCCGCGCGCGGGATGCGGCGATCGGGCGAGCCGGGGGAGCGCACGACTACGGCGTCCTTGTCTTCGCTGACGAAGAAGGCGTCCACGAGGTCGCCGCTTTTCAGCTCCACGCGGAAGATGCGGTAGCCGGGCTCCATCGCGGCATTCGGGGTGAGAATGTTGCGCAGGATCGCTTCGACGCCCATCGAGCCGACACCGCTGAGATCGGGGCCGATGTTGCCGCCCTGGCCCTTGAAGAGGTGACAGGCGGAGCAGAGCATCGCCGTCAACTTGCCGCGTGTGGCGTCGCCGGGTTGCAGCGCGAGCGCGCGGAACTTGGCAAACTTCGCGTCGAGCGCAGTAGCTTCCTCCGCGTTGAGGATGGGCGGGAAGTCGCTGGTCTTCGTGACTTTCGCGCCGGGCTGCAGCTTGCCCCAGCCGCTGGCGCTGCTGTTGAAGACGAGCCCCGGTGACTGCGCGACCCCGCGATCGAAATTGTGCGCGATCTCTTCCGCGGTGCGGGCGCGATTCCAGAGTCTGAACTCCGCGAGCGCGCCTTGCGTGCCGCCTTTCCCGCCAGTCCAGCCGATGCGCACATTCTCGAGTTTCGACGGCGCGGCCTTGCTCGGGGCGGGATCGCGCTGGCCATCGATGTAGAGCGCCCAACGCCCCTCGGCGTCGCGCACCGCGGCGATATGCGTCCACAGCTCGGGGGTCATGGCCTTCGTGGCGACGACCGCATCGTGAACCTCACCGCCCGCATACACGCGCAGCTTTCTGCCGAAGAAATTCACGTCGAGCTTGCCGGGCACGCCGAGGATGCCGTCGGCATTGGTGAGCCCGGGCGCAAGGCGCACCCACGTTTCGACGGTCAGCGGTCCGTCGAAGTTGAACGTCGTCTCCGTCCATGCGTTCTCGCTGCCGTCGAGTGCGAGCACCGGGCGGAGGAGCGAAGCGAGTTCGCCGAGCACCGAGGCGAGATCCTTGTCGTCGCCGAGGATGGTCTGGAGCTTCTCAACGGTCGGTCCATCGAGCTCGTCCTTCTTCACGCGACCGTCGCGGAGCGCGGTGACGATGCTCTTTGCGCCGGGCTTGCTGGCGGAAAGGCGATCGAGGGCGTTGCGGCGCTGGTCGAGCGCGAGCTTCGGCCAGAGCGCGAGCACGCGCTCCGCGGCGTCCGGAGCCTTGGAGGAAGCCAGGGCGGCGATGGCTTCGGTGCGGATGGTTGCGTTCGGTGATGTTTCGGCGAGCCAGGCGAAAAGATCGGTGCGGGTGCTGCCGATCTGCGCCAGCGCGCGGAGCGCGGGCGCGAGGGGCCCGCCTTTTTCGAGGATGCCCGCGAGCTGGCTCTCGACGCCGGCGAGTTGGAAGCCGCTGGCGAGTTGGAGGCCGAGTTGGATGCTCGCGTCGTCGCTCGCGGAGAGGAGTTCCTTTGCGGCCTCGGTGAGGATCGGGGTGAGCTTCGTGCCGTCGAGTTTGGTGCGTGTGGCGAGGAGCGACTCGAGCACGCCCGTGCGGGTCGAGCGATTGTTCAGCGCCGCGCGCAGCGCTTCGCCGACGCCGGGTTCGTCGGGGAATTGCGCGAGGCGCAACACTTCCTCCTGCCCCGGCGCGCGCTGGAGTTGCGGCAGCAGCTTCGCCACCCGCGCGGCGCTGGCTTTCGGCTCGAGCGCGAGCGAGGCGAGCAGGCGGGCTTCGACGGGCAGCGGCTTCGCGGCGTCGGAGTCGAGGAACTTCACAACTGCATCCGGCTGCCGTTCGAGGAACATTCGGACGAGGAACCGCTCGAACTCGCGGTCGTAGGCTTCGCGGACTTTGATCGGCTTGCCGTTGCGTGAGCTGGGGGCAGTCGGTGCATTGAGCGGTTCGCGAGCGAAAAGAAGAAGCTGCTTCGTAGCCTTCGTGGGAAAGGTGCGGTCGGGGATTTCATCGAGCGACTCGGTTACCGAATACTCGAACAGCCAGCGCGATAGCCGCACTGCTTCCGCACGCACTTCAGCATCTCCGTCTTCGACGAATGGCGAGAGCAGTTGCAGCAAGTCCATATGGTGGACCTGCGAACTCCCGAGTCCACGGATTGCCTCGCGGCGAACATTCCTCTGTCCAGATGCGAGCACCTCTTTCCACAGACTCAAATCCGGCTGCGAAGTGTGCATCGATTCGAGCGCCCAAACCGCCTGAATCCGCGCACCGTCGCCCGCTTGTTTGGACCGAACGACACCTGCGAGCTTTCCAGTGAGCTCGCTCATCTTGCGATCCGCAATCGCCTGCCACGCCAGATGGCTCCGTCCGAGCGGCTCCACGCCGAGCATGGCGATGAGTTCGTCACCCGACGCCTTTGTGAAGTCGGGGATCTGCACTGGCTTCGCGCCTTTCGGCTTCACCCGCCAGATGCGGCCGCGGGTTTTGTCGCGGTCGGGGTGGGTGCGCGCGACCTCGTTGTGCGAGATAATCTTGTTGTACCAATCGACAATGTAGATGCAACCGTCGGGGCCATTGGTCATCGCGACCGGGCGGAAGAAGGGATCGTCGCAGGTGATCAGATCGGTGGCTTGCTCGAGCTTCCAATACGGGCCGTCGCGGTGCATCGCGATGGTCTGCACTTTCGAGATGATCGGGTTGGCGACGATCATGCACAGGCCGTCGTCCTTGATTGTCGGCGTGAGTTTTCGAAATGCACCTTCGCCGAGCGCGAGTCCGCTCAGGCCCGTGCCGCCCATGCGAAACTCAGCCTGCGGCGGAAAGTCGGGCTGACAACTCCGCTTCAGCGCCTCCATGCCGCTGGGGTAGTACGCGTATTCGTGGAAGGGCATGACTGGGTAGCCGTAGTCATTCGCCTCCTGAATGAACGCCTCGCCTTCGCCCGTGAGCACGAGGCCCCAGATGTTATTTGGCCCCGTGCTCGTCACTTCAAACGCGCTGCCATCCGGCCGCATCTTGGCCATCGAGCACTTTGGCCAATCGACCGCCTTTGCATCGTCGCCGGGCTTCTGCGGTTTGCTGTTGTTGAAAAGGCCCTGCGCCATCCAGATCCAGCCGCCGGGCGCGCGCGTGAACTGATGCGGAAAGAGATGCGAATCCTGCACGCCAAAGCCGGTGAGGATGACTTCGTGCGTGTCGGCGCGGCCGTCGCCGTTGGTATCCTTGAAGAGCTTCAAATCGTGTCCGTGCTGGATATAGCAGGTGTCGCCATTACCCCACGGCAGGATGCCGAGCGGGATGGCGAGGCCGTCGGTGAAGACGGTCGGCTTCGTCAGGCCGCCGGCGGGCAGCGGCGCATTGAGCGCTTCGCGTGGATAGACGAGCACCTTGTCCTTGCCGGGCGATTTGTAGAGCGCCTCGGCAGCGGCGGGGTTTTCGTTGCCGTCCACCGGATACTCGAAGGCGGTTTGCGTCCACATCCGCCCGCGCTGGTCGAAATAGACG
>JANPIS010000040.1:0-15214 GCA_031425095.1 Chthoniobacteraceae bacterium | reverse complement strand
GGATCACGGCACCCCTGCTCCTCGACGGCCCGATGGAGGGAGCGATGTTCCTCGCCTACGTGCCAAAAGTCCTCGCTCCAGAACTGCGGCGCGGCGATCTGGTGATCTGCGATCACCTTTCCTCGCACAAGGTCGCCGGAGTGCGCGAGGCGGTCGAGGGCAGTGGAGCCGAACTGCTCTATCTGCCGCCCTACAGCCCGGACCTCAACCCGATCGAAATGGCCTTCGCCAAGCTCAACGCCCATCTGCGCCAGGCCGCTCGCCGCACCTTCCCGCGCCTGTTGAAGGCAACCGCTGCCGCCCTCGACAGCTTTACCTCCGCACACTGCCGCACCTTCCATAAGCATGCCCAGTATGCGACAGAATAAATAGAAAACGCTCTAACGCCGCCCCGACCCGGCGGATCAACTGCGCGCCTCCCATGAACACGACCCGCCGCACTTTCCTCAAGACCACCACCGCTGCCGTGCTCGGCGCGCCCGCGCTGCTGCGCGCGAAGTCGCCGAATGAAAAGCTGAACCTCGCGATCATCGGTTGCGGGGGACGCGGCGGATCGAATCTCGCGTCAATCAGCAGCGAGAACATCGTCGCGCTATGCGACGTGAATGAGAACAACCTCGCGAAGGCGGCGGACAAATATCCCGGCGCGCGGAAGTACATCGACTTCCGCAGACTCTACGACGAAGCGCGCGAGATCGACGCGGTGGTCGTGAGCACGCCGGAGCATGTGCACGCCTTTGCCACGATGCCGGCGGTGCAGATGGGCAAGCACGTCTATTGCGAGAAGCCGCTCACGCACTCGATCTGGGAGGCGCGCATGATCACCGAGGCGGCGCGGTCGGCGAAGGTGGCGACGCAGATGGGCACGCAGATTCATGCGGGGACGAACTACCGGCGTGTGGTCGAGCTCGTGCAGTCCGGTGCGATCGGACCGGTGCGCGAGGCGCATGTGTGGGTGTCGCGCGCCTGGGGCCGGCAGAGCGAAGAGGACGCGGTGATGAACAAGGACATCGTCTCTACGCTCGAGCGGCCGAGCGGATCCTCGCCGATTCCAGCCGGCGTGAATTGGGATCTGTGGCTCGGGCCGGCGCCGGAGCGCCCCTTTCACGAAGTCTATTTCCCGGGGCCGAAGTGGTATCGCTGGTGGGACTTTGGCAGCGGCACGATGAGCGACCTTGGCAGTCACTGGAACGATCTGCCCTTCTGGGCGCTGAAGCTCGACGCGCCGCACACGATCGAAGCCAGCGGGCCACCACCGCATCCGGAACTCGCGCCCGCATCGATGTCCGCCACTTACCACTACGCCGCGCGCGGCGACATGCCCGCGGTGAAACTCACTTGGCACCAAGGCGCGAACAAACCCGCGATCTGGACCGAGAACCGCATCCCGCAGTGGCCGAATGGGGTCCTCTTCATCGGCGACAAAGGCATGCTGCTTTCCGATTACAGCAAACACACGCTGCTGCCCGAGGCGGACTTCAAAGGCTTTGCGCGCCCCGCGCCCTTCATCCCGGACTCGATCGGTCATCACGCCGAGTGGATCAAGGCGTGCAAGGACGGCAGCCCGACGACGTGCCACTTCGACTACGCCGGCGCGCTCACCGAGGCGAACCATCTCGGCAACGTCGCGTATCGCGTGGGCAAAAAGATCGAGTGGGACGCGAAGAACATGGCGGTGAAAAACGCGCCGGAAGCCGCGCGGATCATCCACCGCGAATATCGCAAAGGCTGGTCGCTGGGCGTCTAGCGGAACGGCGAGATGAGCGCCGCCAAATGCGTCGGAAGTCGGCCGGTGCGCGTCAGCGTGCTCGGTGCGCTGGTCCTGGCGGCGAGCGTCTCCTTCGCAGATGCGGAGCCGCCGCCGCTCGCCGGCACAGCTGCCCTCACGGTCGAGGGCGATCTTTCCGCGCAGATGGTCGCGGGGATTGGTCGCTACCTTGATCGCGAGACGGCGAAGGCAGTGGCAGATCGTCTGGCAAAGTGGAAAGCGCGCGGACCGGCGGATGCGGAGCCGATGCGAAAGCTTCTGCGCGAGCGGCTCGGGATGAGCGACCCGACGGTGAGCGGGGGCATCGAGGTCGTGACGCCGCTCGACGCGCGGCCTGTGGAAGGCCATGAGGCCGGCTATCGTGTGCTGCGGGTCCGCTGGCCGATCTTCGAGAAAGTGTGGGGAGAGGGCTTGCTGCTGCAGCCGCTCGCGGAATCGAAGGCGACGATCATCGCCATTCCGGATGCCGATCAGACCCCGGAGCAATTTGCAGGCATGACGCCGGGCGTCGCCGAGAGTGCGCAATTCGCCCGCCGGCTCGCGGAGCAAGGCTGCACCGTGCTTGTGCCGGTGCTGGTCGATCGGCGCACCATCTGGTCCGGCACGCCGCTGCTCAACCGCTGGACGAATCTTCCGCATCGCGAGTGGATTTATCGTCAGGCCTTCGAGGTCGGGCGCACCCTCATCGGCTACGAGGTGCAGAAGATCCTGCGCGGTCTCGACGTGCTCGGAGTGTCGGATGCAACGCCGTGTGGAGTCGCGGGCTTCTGTGAGGGCGGGCGCATCGCGCTGCATGCGGCGGCGCTCGATCCGCGCATCGATGTGACGCTGGTCAGCGGATACTTCGGCCCGCACGAGCAGACTTGGACTGAGCCGCTCGATCGCAATCTCTTCGGCTATCAGCGCGATTTCGGAAACGCGGAACTCGCTGCGCTCATCGCGCCGCGTCCGCTCATCGTGGAAAACGCGGCGGTGGTGGAATTCAAAAGTCCGCCGCCTGCCGAGCAAGGCCGGCGCTCGATCGCCGCGGCGGGGATAATCCAGACTCTGCCACTCGCCGACGTGCAGGCGGAGGTCAGGCGCGCACAAGAGTTGCACGCGGCGATCACTCTTTCCAATGAAGACGAGGCACTGAGCCAGTTCCTCCGGCCGCTCGGCATTTTGAAGCTTCAGCCCGGTCAAGAGCCGCTGCACGATCCATCGTGGGATCAAGCCGTGAGCGATGAACGCCAGGCCCGCACGGTGCGTGAACTCGAAGCGCACACGCAGGACGTCCTGAACAAGTGCGAGTTCCTCCGCAATACGCACGATCTCTGGACGAAGCTCACCAAGCCCGAGGAATGGAATGCCGCGCAGAAGGAAGCGCGCCGCCGCTTCGACGAAGACGTGATCGGCAAGCTGCCGACGGACTTTCTCCCGCCGAATGCACGTAGCCGCGTGGTGCTCGAGAAGAAAACGTGGACGGCCTACGACGTGATCCTCGACGTGCATCCCGATGTCTTCGCGTGGGGCGTGCTGCTGCTGCCGAAGAATCTCAAACCTGGCGAGCGCCGACCGGTCGTCGTCTGCCAGCATGGACTCGAAGGCGTGCCGATGGACACGATCACCGACGACCCGACCGCGAAAGCCTACGCGCCCTACAAAGCCTTCGCCGCGCGACTCGCCGACCGCGGGTTTATCGTCTTCGCGCCGCACAATCCGTATCGCGGCAAGGACGAGTTCCGCGTACTGCAGCGCAAGGCGCAGCCGCTCGGCTGGTCGCTCTTTACCTTCATCAATGCGCAGCACGAAGTCATCACGCGCTGGCTCGCCGCGCAGCCCCTTGTCGATCCCGAGCGCATCGCATTCTACGGACTCAGCTACGGCGGCAAGACGGCGATGCGCACGCCAGCGGTCGTCGAGCGCTATTGCCTCTCGATCTGCTCGGGCGACTTCAACGAATGTGTGCGGAAGAACGCGTCCGTCGAATATTCCGGCAGCTACCTCTTCACCCACGAATACGAGATCTTCGAATGGGATCTCGGCCACACCTTCAACTACGCCGAGATGGCGCTGCTCATCGCGCCGCGCCCCTTCATGGTCGAGCGCGGGCACAACGACGGCGTCGGCACGAGCGAATGGGTCGGCTACGAAATGGGCAAGGTGCTCAAGGGCTACTCGAAGCTCGGCATTCAGGACCGCGCCGAGATCGAGTGGTTTGAGGGCCCGCACACGATCAACGGCGTGGGCACCTTTCAATTTCTGCATCGCCACCTCCGCTGGCCGGAGCGCTGAACCGCGCGCGTGGCTCAATTTTCTCCCACTGCCGTGAAACCGCTCCTCCACTTCCTCGTCGCTTCACTCGTCGTCTGTTCCGCCTTTGCCGAATGGCAGTGGCAATCGGCCGTCGTGCCCGATCCCGGCTTCAACCTCGATGCCGCGCAAGTAGTGCGCGTGACTTCGCTGGAAAACGACGGCAAAGGAACGCTGCGCGCGGCGCTTCGAGTGAAGGGTCCGCGCATCGTCGTCTTTGAGGTGGGCGGTGTCATCGACCTGCAGCAAAAGGGGATTGAAAGCCACGAGCCCGAACTGATCCTCGCCGGGCAGACCCCACCGGGGCCGATGGATACTTCAAGGACAACGAAGGCTACGACCGGCAGGCGAAGCCGCTCGATCTGTTGCGCACGCCCTTTCCCACGCTGGGAAAACCGCCTGTCTGGCCCGCGGGCCTGGGGCCAGTCAGCACGACCGCGGCACTGTGGCGTGAGGTGCGTTTCGTCGGTGCGCGTCCAGCGAAGCGCGATGCAATCGAAAAGCGCATCGTCGCCGACGCGCTCATGGGCACTGCGCGAATCATCGATAGCCAGGAGGAGGTCGGCGGTTACCCGAAACATGCACCCACGAAACGCGCGTTGAACGTTCCCGACAAAGGCGGACATGCGTGGCTCGAGAAACTCTCGCGCGAAGTGACGCTCGGGAGCAGTCAGTGAAGCGCTGACCCTACGCGCGCCAAACGTCGAGCGGACGAGTCGAAATCAGCATTGACGCGGTGGGGGCGGCCCGGCTTGGTGGCGCGATGTCCATGAACGCACTGCCGCTGAAAGACTTTCCAACCGACTTTGTGAATTCCGGCGTGCGTTCATCGTGCGCCGGACCGGGTCTGACCTCTCCCTGCTAATCAGCCGTGCTTCTTTCGCGCCTTCCCCTGAAGAAGTGTCCTCGTTGAATGCCTGACGCCGGCTACGAAATCACCCTTCGCCCCGATAGCAGTTGGCTTCGGCTCGAACTCAGAGCCATCTGGCAATACCGGGATTTGCTCTCGCTCCTCGTGTGGCGCGACTTTGTAGCGAAGTACAAGCAGACCATCCTTGGGCCACTCTGGTTCATCATCCAGCCCTTGATGATGACCCTCGTTTTTACCGTCATCTTCGGCCGCGTCGCGGGTCTTTCTACCGACGGTCTACCTCCGGTTCTCTTCTACCTTTGCGGTCAACTTGGGTGGAATTACTTCGCGCAGAACTTCAGCGCCAATGCCGCCACACTGGTCAATAACGCCGGGCTCTTCAGTAAGGTTTATTTTCCACGCCTGGTCGTCCCGCTTTCCACCTTGGTCTCAAACCTGTTCGCTTTCGGCATCCAGGGGCTGACCTTTGCGGCTTTCTATCTCTACTTCAAGGTCGTTTTGAAGTCCGAAGCCTTTGGCTTCGAATGGCGGGCCATATTCCTTCCGCTCCTAGTCGTGCAAACCGCATTACTAAGCCTCGGAGTCGGGCTCCTGATGTCGGCGCTTACGGCCAAATATCGGGATCTCGCCCACATCACCGGGTTACTGATTCAGGTTTGGATGTACGCGACCCCCGTTATTTATCCCTTGTCCACGTTTCCCTCGAAGTGGCAATGGGTCGTCGCGCTCAACCCGATGACGGCCGTCGTCGAGTCCTTCCGGCTCCTCCTCCTCGGCACCGGCACTGTCGATTCCGTGCACCTGATCCTTTCGGTCGGCCTGACTATCCTGTGCCTCATGCTGGGCCTGCTCCTCTTTGGGAAAGTCGAGAAAACCTTTGTCGATACGGTGTAGCTGCGTTTTGAGAATACTCGTTCACTCGCAGGCGGAGAGTTCTTCGACAGGACAGAAAACGAGCCCGAATCAAGGCTCGGCGAGTGCTTTTTCGATAACTTCGAGCCCTCGTGGTTCCGATGCGGATATCTTCGGCACACCCATAAGCCAGCTGCATTCTTCGTCCCTCGTTCCGCTTTGCAAATGAAGCCCATCATTGAGGTCCGAAATCTCTCCAAAGTTTACCAACTCGGCTCCATCGGCGCCCGGTCCCTTCGTGAAGAAGTCGAACGTTGTTGGGCGCGGATTCGGAAGCGGCAAGGCGGGAACGGACATGATGACTCGAAACCTTCGGGGGAGTTCTGGGCGCTGAAGGATGTTTCCTTTGAAGTTCAGCCTGGCGAGGTGCTCGGCATCATCGGTCGAAATGGCGCCGGCAAATCGACCCTGCTGAAAATTCTCTCGAGGATCACTCAGCAAACCTCCGGCGAGATCACCCTGCGGGGACGCGTGGCTAGTTTATTGGAAGTGGGAACCGGCTTCCACCCTGACCTGACCGGACGCGAGAATATCTTCCTGAATGGAGCGATCCTTGGGATGAGCAAGTCGCAAATCCGCGCCAAACTGGAGGAAATTATCGCCTTTGCCGAGGTCGAGCGCTTTATCGAGACGCCCGTGAAGCGGTATTCGAGCGGTATGTATGTTCGGCTGGCTTTTGCGGTCGGTGCGCACCTCGATTCCGAGATTCTAATTCTCGATGAAGTGCTCGCCGTTGGGGACTTTGCTTTTCAGGCGAAGTGCATGGAAAAAATCAAACAGATCGCCCGAAGCGGGCGAACGATTCTTTTCGTGAGTCATAATCTGTACGCCGTGCAGACCCTGTGCTCACGGGCGCTCGTGTTGCAACGGGGAGAAATCGCGATCGTCGGCGAGATGCATAAGGCGATCGCCGCATTCAAGAACTTCGCTGCGCGCGATGAAGAAGCTGATAAAGCGGTGGAGAGCTCGCTGTTTTCCGGGATCGTCAATCTGCGGTCCGTTTCGGTCAATGGCCGGACTGAGAGGCAGCTGGATGTATCGGAGAAGATTGATCTGGAGGTGGTTTGGAATTTCGAGACCACCGAGCCGCTGTTTCTAAATTTCGGTTTCAGCATTAAGTCAACCGATGGCGTTTATGTGTCGGGTTTGTCCACTTTTGTGGAGGGAGCAGGCCAGACACTGCCCGCCGGTGCTCATCAAGGTGGAATCCGCGTGCCCGGGCTCGACCTTCCCTCGGGGACTTACGATCTCGCGTTGGCGATCATGGACAAAAATGGCGTTGCCAAACACTTCTTCTCGAGGTCCGTCGCGCAGCTTTCGGTCTCTCATCCGTTCCGCTTCGATGGCGTGGTGGGTTTGGCTCACCATTGGATGCTTAAGACGGAACCTCCTTCGGCGGCGGGTTGCGAGAACTCGCTTCCTTCGACGTCCCGGCGTGAGGACGTATGAGTGCCGACATCGCCATCGCTACTCGCCGGAGCGCTGACGCGGCGAAAAGAGCATTGACGCTCTTTCCGGTGCCCGTCTTGGTGGCGCGCCGTCCATGAACGCCCTGCCGCTGAGAGACTTTCTGACCGATGTCGGGTATCACCCGCTCTTCTGGACGATCGCGTTTTTTCCGCTCCTGCTCGCTGTCTTCGCGGTCCTCGCGCGACTGGGGATTTCAGCCCGGCAGCTCGGCTATTTCCGCTACATCGCGGCCGCAGTCGGCGTGCTGACGCTCGCGGCACTCGGGGCGGCGATGTGGGCGAACCTGCGCTCGGAAGCCTTTGCCGATCACGTGCAGCCCACGGTGGCGAGCATCGCCGCGCTCTTCTGGCGCGGTGAGGCCGTCTACCACGCGGTTGCTTCGCTGGAACGCTACAGCCTGCACTACGGACCGCTGCTCTTTGCCATCGTCGGCACATTTCAGGGGCTGCTCGGCGCCACGGTCTTCGCGACGAAACTCCCGGCGACGCTGGCCGCGATCGCGTCCCTGCTCTTCATCCACCTCGTGATCACGAAGCCGAAGTATCGGCTCGAGGCGTGGGCGTGGACGGGACTCGCGGCGGCGTTTTTCCTGCACGCCTTTCATCTCGCGTTCGCAGCGCGCGGGGACGCCTTCATCCTCCTCGCCGTCTCCCTGGGCTTGTTTTTTGCGACGCGCGAGCGGTCCCGTTCTGCAGTCTTACTCGGGATCTGCGTCGGCGCGGCCGTGAATCTCAAGCTCCACGCCGCCGCCTATTTTCTCCCCGTGCTCGTCACGGCCGCGGGCCAGAACTGGAGCCAGCGGGCGAAGGTCGGCGGGGTGGTGGCGGCTGGCATCACGGCGCTGTTGCCGTTCGTCATCTTTCCGCAGGTCTCGCTTGCACACTACGCGGACTGGCTCCGCGTGGCCTCCAAGCACGGCTTCGGGGTGCAGGAATATCGAGGCTCGCTGGAATGGGCGGCGGCGCTCGCGTTTCCCGCGATCTTCGCGGCGGGCGTGCTCGTCGTGCGCACGGAGGAGTTTGCGCGGCGTCTTTTGAAAGGCGAGGCCGCGTGGCTGGCCGCGCTCGGCTTCGCCTTTCTGCTCATCTTGATTCCCGCGTCGAAGGTGGGCGCAGGCAAACATCACCTGATGCCGTTCATCCCCGTCGCGTTGCACTTCGCGGCGCGGCTCACATCATATTCGATCGTTCCTTTCCGCTTTCGTGGCGCGGGACCGATCGTGGCTTCGGCTCTGGCGCTGTCGTGGATCGGTGGGAGTGCGCTCGCCGCGCTGCACGCCGCGAACTTTATCTTCAAGACCTCCCGCGCGGACGACGCGGAGGCCCGGCAATGCGCGGCGGAACTGCTCCAGTTTCACGTTGTGCATGCGGACTCGCTCCTGCTCGTGGCACCTGGCGACGATGAGAGTTATCGAAATACCTTCGGACGATTCCAACTCGTCGCCGCAGGCATGCCCGCGGGGATCGATCCATGTGCGTTGATGGATTTTGTGCGCGGCAATTCCGGCGCCGTGAACGTGCTCGGACTCACGCAAGCCGCATCCGAGAAGGCAGGCAAGCCCGTGCTCTGGGTCGTCGCTAAAGGCGGTGAACCTTTCTCGATGCGCACGCTGTATCCGCCCTATGGGCCGCTCTTCTCCGAGGCTGTGCGCAGCGACTTTCATCGTGACTTCGCGCGGCTCCGCTCGACCGAACACTTCGACGTGTATCGCCTGCGCGAAAAGCCGCTGCCGTAGCTCAGGTCTGTTCCACCACGGCTTGCGAGCAGCCCGCATCCTCACGTGAAGAAGCGCGCAGGATGGATGCGGCGCTCAGCACGCCGAGGACTCCGCATGCGGCCCACACGGCGTTCGGCTGGAGCTGGAAAAGATACGAGCCGATGAACGGACCCACGATACCGGCAAGATTCCAAGCCATCGCGAGCGTGCCGAGGTAACGGCCGCGCATCGGCTGCGGCGCGAGCCGCGCGACGAAGGCATTGCTCACCGGTACGCTGATGATCTCGCCGATGGTGAAGAGGGTCATCGCGGCGAAGAGCCATGCGAGGGTGCTTCCGCCGGCATTCAGCGCGAAGCCGCCTCCGAGCAGCGCGTAGCCCACGGCCATCGTGCGCGAGGGCGAATAGCGGCGCGTCCAGCCGGTGAGCGGCAGTTCGAAGAGCGCGACCATCACGCCATTCCAGCCGATGAGCAGCCCGTAGATCGCCTCGGGGCGCAGGTGCCAGCCGTGCAGATCGAGGGTGAGGCCCGTCCGCGTGACATGGAGCGAATAGGTCGTCGCGAACTGCACCACGATCAGCGAAGAGAGGAACACCGAAGCGAAGAGCGCGTGAAAAGTGCGATCTCCACGGAGCTGCCGAAGCGCCGCGCCCCACGGGGCTTGTCGCGTCTGTCCGCGCAAGCCGTGCGGCAGGGCGAAGAATGCGACCGCGCTGTAGGTGATGGTCGTCAGCGCATCGCCAGCGAACAGCCAGAAGAAGGAGCGAGTGGCCAGCACGCCGCCAAGCGCGGCTCCGCACGCAAAGCCGGCATTTGCCGCAAGACGAAACGCCGCGTAAGCGCGCACATGCAGCGCGGGCGGCACCACGTCGGCGAGCAGGGCGCTGGCGGCGGGATGGTAGGTGCCGATCGAGGCGCCGAGGAGCATCGTGGTGAAGATCACCGCGGGCAGCGAACTGGCCGCATACAGCAGCATCACGCATCCGGCGGCGGCCGCGGTGCCGAGCACGATCGTGTGGCGCCGCCCGAGGTGATCCGCGAGCCAGCCGCCAAGGACGCTGCCGCACACACTACCCGCACCGAACGATCCGACGGCGACCGCTGCGGCCGTGAGGGAGTGTCCCTGTCGCGTGAGATAGATCGTGAGAAACGGCCACACGAACGTGCCGAAACGGTTGATGAAAGTGCCCGCCAGCAGCACCCAAAAGGGTCGCGGCAACGCGCGCAGATCTTCGAGCAGCGTGGTATGTGAATTGGAGTGGGGAGGGTTCATCGGGAAAATGAAAAACCCTGCTCACCGGTCGGCGGGCAGGGCTTCTGAAAGGTCGTCTGGAAAATGGGAGCTAGACAGTCATCGGAAGGAAACCCTGCGAGCCGGCGCGATTCTTTTTCACGTAGTGCGGCTGCGTGACCGCAACAACGCCGTCGCGCCGGAGAGAGACCGGTGGCGGGACGAAAGCGAAGTTGGCAGCGCTGCGCAGCATGGAGGCGGTAGGGTGTGACTTCCGCGTGGGTTCGTCAAGCGTGGCGCCCGCGCCGAATCAGCAGCGCGCGCCACTTTTCCACCAGCCGCTGCAGCCCGCCGTCGAGCGGCATCGCCTGCGCTTCGGCGGGCGTGAACCAGCGCAACGCATGACTCTCGTCGCTCACGGCGGGCTCGGCGCCCTCCGGGGCGATGAGCATGTAGCGGATGTCGTAGTGAAAGTGCGGCGGCTCACCGCGCCGCGGATTCTCCGGGATCGCGTGGATGTCGAGGTCGAAGGGCCGGCGCGATGTGATGATCAGGCCGGAGATGCCCGATTCCTCCTCCGCTTCGCGGAGCGCGACCTGCAGCACATCCACCTCGCCATCGCAGTGCCCGCCAAACTGCAGCCAGCGATCGAGGAACTTGTGATGATGCAATAACGCCCGGGAGCCATCCGCGCTCACGACCAGCGCGCTGCCCGTGAAGTGGCCGGGGAAACAGGAGCGCAGGAAGCAATCCGGTGCGCCATCGAGCAGCGCGAGCATCTGGTCTCGGTGCTGCGCTTCCTCCGCCGAGGTCGTGAGATCGAGATCGGTGAGTTGCTGGCGGAGGGCGGCGCGTGCGGGCATGTCGCTGGCAGGCTACGCGCGCGCCCGGTCGCCGGGCAATGCAGGGAAGTGGTTGAAAATTCCGCGCAACGGACAGAGCTTAGAACCGCAGCTTCACGGTCTTACTTCAGCCAGCAAGAAACCTTATGGAACAGCTCATCACCATCGCCACCTTCAACGACCGAGCCCCCGCCGAACGCCTCGTCGCCCGCCTCCTTGAGTCTGGCTTCCACGCCGATCTTCAGGACGAGTCCGAAGAGCAGAAGTGGAAGCTCTTCAATCTCACGCCGCGCGCCCATCTGCGAGTGCGGGTGCATTCCAGCGAAGAGGACGCCGCCCTCGCGCAACTCGGGGCATGGAAGGACGACTCCGTCCTCGCCGCCGCCGTCCACTGCCCGGAGTGCGGCTCGTCGCGCGTGGAGTTCCCACAGTTTTCCCGAAAAACACTCGTCGGTGCATTGCCGGCGGCAATGGCTGCCGCAGGTGTCATTGATCAGAACTATTTCTGCGAAGCGTGCAATTTCACCTGGCCCGCAGAGGATCCCGCACCCGGGCCGGAACTCGATCGCCTGAACTGGCCGGTGCGTTAGCCTACTCCCGGGCGCGTTCGTTCTCGGCATCACGCGTTAGGTTTTCGATCCAATGGGCGACGAAGAACTTCTTTTCGTCGGGCAGTAACCGCTCGCTCGTTCCGATGATCGGTCGCAGTGCGGTGGTCATTTGCAGGCTGACGAGGAGGAAAATGGCCGACCAGATCCGAAGGTGCAGCCGGTCCGGCACGCGGAGCGACTGCATGAGGACGCGCGAGAGGCGCAGGCCGAAACTCAGAGCGATCAGCCAGATGACGACGTGGAGGAATCCGATAAAGGAGATGGAGCTGGTGGACTGCGAGAAGATCCAGGCGACCGGAGCGAAGCCGATGAGCAGCAGAGCGGCGAGCGCGAGCATCCCCACGAGGACTCCGACAATTCCGCGCAGCGTGACTTCCGCACCGGTGAGACACGCAAAGATAAAAAAGCTCGGCAGACAGATGAGTGCGCTGGCGAGTGCGCCGCCGCTCACTTTGGCGGCGGCAATGCCCATCTGGGCTCCGCCGGAAAAGCTGCCGACGAGCCCTCCGTAGGCGCCCAGCGCCAGGAGGGCGAATACGAGGAGGCGGGTGGGCATCAGCGCCGATCCGTCGAGCTGCAGCGCATCGACCAATTGCGCGGGGCGCTTCAGCAAGGCCTCGATCGCCAGACCGAGACCGGCGTCTGGTGGCAACGGTGGAGTTGGAGAAACCGGTAGTGGTGGGGTGCTGAGCGGTGCTGGAGAAGGAGGGGTGGAGTCGGTCATAGGAGGTGGGAGGTGATGAGGTGGCGGAGACTGCGGAAGACGGCGCCGTAGAACGTGCCGTGAAAGGGATCATCGCGCAGGAACTGCAGCGGGAGATTCGGACTGCCGATGAAGGGGCGCAAAATCCAGGAAAGCTGCGCGCCGAGGAACAGGTTGCCGGCGAGCCAGCTCCAGAAGACGCGCCGTGCCGTGCCGGGTGCGGGGCAGAGGTGCGCGAGCAGGCGCAGCAGTCGGCGATTTGCGACCACTCCGGCGTAAGCGATGAAGAGCACGTCCATCAACAGCACGATGCTGTGTCCAGTTTTTCGATCGACCGATGCGAGGGAGGGTGCGTTGCCGAGGACGAAAAGGGCTACGGGGGAAAGGGCCGCGAGGATCAAAGCGACGATGGTGAAGCTCATCAGGACGAGCAGCGAGGTCTGGCGAAAGCCGAGCCCGGAGCCCAGGAGTTGGGCGAGCATGCCATTGAGCACCGCGTTGCAGGCGCAGGTGAGGAAGATGAGGAGCGGGAACTTGATCGCGGTCCAGGCAGCTTGTTCCGGCGCCCGCCACCAACCCACCACGCCACCGAAGACGGCGCATCCGAACACGATCGTGATGCCGCAGGTGAGCAGCCACTGAGGATCGCGTTCTTCCAGCCACGGAGCCATGCGCGCCGCGTCGCCGCGACAGAGAACGAGCAGGCGTTGCAGAGATTCGATCATGCGGGCGGAAGCGGGAGAACAGAGGGCGTTGCATGCCGGAGGGCTCAGCGCGCGTGGGCTGGGTGCTCGATTTCGGCGGCGATCGCTTCGAGGCGTGCCTGCACCGCGGCGACGGTTTCTTTCAACGTCGAGGTGCCGGCGGTGAGGCCGACGACTTCGCTCTCCTCCAACCACTCGGGCTGGAGTTCTTCGGCGCGTTCGATGTGGAAGGTGCGCAGGCCGCCGACGGTGGCGGCGGCGACGAGCTGGAGGGTGTTGTTGCTGTTGCGACCTCCGACCACGACCATCGTGTCGCATTCGCCGAGGAGCTTTTTCAGCGCGGTCTGCCGGTTCTTCGTGGGCTGGCAGACGGTGTCGGCAAAGCGAATCTCGGTGGCTGGACGCGCGGCGCGCAGGGCGGCGAGGATCGTCTGGACGAGCTCGACGGGTTGCGTCGTCTGGGAGATGACGCCGTAGCGTTCGCGGCTCGGGAGCGCGGGGATGTCGGCGGTCGTCTCAATCACGAAGGCATCGGGAAAGTCGCCGATGAGGCCGGCGACTTCGACATGGCCGCGTTTGCCGATGACGACTGGTGCGTAACCAAGCTGGACGAGGAGGCGGAGCTGATCGTGCGCGTGCCGGACGAGCGGGCACGTGCCATCCGCGACGCCGAACCCCGCGTGCCGCCATGCGGCGCGCGCGGCGTCGGAGGCGCCGTGGGCGGTGATCATGACCTGCGGGGTCGCGGCGCTGGCGGGGTCGGTGAGCGCGCCTTCGTGGACGCCGCGGGCGGCGAGGCGATCGCGGACGATGGGGTTGTGGACGAGTTCCCCGAGGATGGTGAGCGGGCCGCGGGCGGCGAGCTGTTCGGCCTGGGCGATGGCGTCGCGGACTCCGAAGCAGAGGCCGTAGTGTTCAGCGAGGAGGATTTTCATGTGGGTGGGTGGATGTGGCTTTGTGTGGCAAAGTGAGTGGGCAAATGAGTTACTGCCGGGCGGCTTTCACGATCTGTTCGAGCACGGCGAGGTAGTCCTGGAACGCCTTCCGCCCTTTCGCGGTGAGCGCGTAGCTGGTCTGCGGGCGATCGAGCATTTCCTTGGTCACCGAGACGAGGCCGGCGTCGTGCAGGGTGCGCAGGTGGGTGATGAGATTGCCGTCGCTCATGGCGAGTTCGCTTTTCAAATCCTGAAACGGCCAGCTCGGGCGGGTCGCGAGGAGCGTCATGATGCCGAGGCGGCCTTTCTCATGGATGGTCTTGTCGAGTTTCTCGAAGTCGAACATCGGGTCAGGCCGCTGACTTCCGCGGCCAGACGCAAGCGGCGTAGATGAGGTGGAAGAGGCCGAAGGTGGCGCCCATGATGAGGTGGGCGATGCGCGTATGGTCGCCGGCTTGCGCCCAAAACTTCTCGAATGGCATCGAGGCGACGAGCACGAACCCCGCAACGAAGAAAGCGCGTCCCAGCCAGCAGATAGATTTTGGCGCAAAGTGTGCCGCGGCGAGGAGGCTGATCCCGTACAAGAGCACCCACAAAGCAGCGACCATTACGGGGCTCGTAACATTCACTAAAGATGTGGCTGCTGCCCCGCCGAGCAGTGCGGGCAGCATCGCCCGGAGTGCGAGACGCATGCCCGGAGAGACAAAAGGCTCGCCACGGCGAGACGCATCGCCCGCCAGGAGAGTGAGATTGATGGCCGTATTCACCACGACCAGCGCGAGCCACGGCAGGAGGAATCGCCACAAAGGGTGCGGAACGCTGAGCCACGGGTGCCAGAGCCATATCCAACCAATCAAAGCCAACGTCAAAGAACCCACTCCACCCGCGAGCGCGCCCGGAGCAGAGATCGCCCGATAGACGGTGGCCTTTTCCATGAGGGAACGGATGACGCGGAGATTTTCCTCGGCTTCGGCTCGGATCGACATGGGTGCGACTTTGCGCGGCAAAGCGATGCTTTGCAAGACAAAGTTTAGTCTCCGTTTGTAGCGTCGGTCTTTGACCGTCGCTGATCTCTGTGGGCGGAGGTGGTGCGGAGCTTCGGCGCGCACCGCTGTTTCGCGCCCCCTTCGCCCACGGATGCATGCGACGGTCATAGAC
>JANPIS010000039.1:0-2136 GCA_031425095.1 Chthoniobacteraceae bacterium | reverse complement strand
GAACTTCCACGAAATCGTCGAGGCGGGCCTCCAGAGTGGCTGGCACAGCTTCGAACAGGATCTCGTGGCCTTGTTCAAGGAAGGGAAGATCACCGAAGAGACGGCGGTGACCTACAGCGTGAACAAGACGGCCATCCGCCGTGCGCTCGACATCGCAAAGAAGGACATCGGCGCGCAGGATGAAGGCCCGAGCGGCTTCCGCCTCAATCACGTGGATTCACACGTGAAACCGAAGCCCGCGCCCAGCGCTCCGCCTCCGCTCCCGCCGGATCTCGCGCTGAAGAAGTAGCGTCCGTCGCGGCTCAGCGGTCGATGCAGTCGAGGAGGGTGCGGGTCAGCGCCCGGCGTGCCACGGGAAGCCCGCACACGAACCGCGCGAACGGCCAGATGGCCGATGGTCGTCGGCAGAGATACGCGATGAGCCGCCGCGGCCGCGGTCGCTGTCGGGCGAGGTCGAACCATTCCGCGAGCGGCGCCGGGAGCGGCTGATCCGCGCGGTCGCTGATCGCGCGGATTGCGAGCATTGGGACACCGGCGCGCTGGCAGGCCGCGGCGATCGCTTCGGTTTCCATGTCCACCGCGAGTGCTCCGGTTTCGCGGAACAGCGTCGCCTTCTCCGGCACCAGTTCGGCTGGCCGTGCGCGGCTCACGAGTTTGCCGCGGTGGGCGTTGGGCGGAACGCGCTCCCAAAGCGACGGAGCCGTGAAATTTTCCGCGAGGATCACGTCTCCAAGTTGGAGCCGGGAATCGAGTGCCCCGGCGAATCCTCCGCTCAGTAACCACTCGGGCCGTGACCGCGCGAGCAGGGTGTCGGTCGCCGTCGCGGACGCTTCCAGGCCCATGCCGGTATGGATCACGGCCACGTCGGTGCGCCCGCGTGTGGCGCGGAGGAAATCGCGGCTTTCTTCCGGCAGGGCGAAGGTCACGGCAATCATGGAGCGGCGGCGATTGGGAACACAGATGCCACCCGCAGGACAACGGGAAACGCGCTGCTCGCTCCAGCGGCGCCGAACCTGAGCGGAAAAGAATTGGTCAGTCTCTGGAGCCTTCGTTACTTTGCCCAACTCTCGACTGCCTATGAAATTCCCCTCCCGTCTCCTCGTGCTCGCGGCCACCGTCCTCGCCGTCGTTTCGACCGGAACGACCGCCCTGGCGCAAGCTCCAGCGCCTGCCGCGGCGACGCGCGATGTGCAGATGTTCGATAACGGACTCGCGCTCGCAGCCGAAGGGAAATTCGCCGAGGCCATCCAATCCTTTCAGGAAATCATCACGCGGTTCCCGACTTCGCCGGCAGTGCCGCAGGCGCACTTCCGGGTCGCTTACACGTTTTACCTCGCGGGCGACTATGAGAAGAGCGTCGAGGCTTTCGAGAAACTCCCGACGGTGCGCGGGGTCGATGCGGCCACGCTGGAAATCGCCGCCGGCATGATCCCGCAAATCCTCGTGGCCAAGGCTTCGAAGCTGCCGCCGGACAACAAGGAGCGTGAAGTCGCCTTCTCCGATGCAGCCGCGAAGTTCGACGAGTTCATCAAGAAATACCCCAACAGCCGGGAGGTGGAGTCGGCGAACTACTCCAAGGCCATCGCGCTGTACCAGATCGCCCGCTACGAGGACTCTGTGACCGCGCTACGGGGGAATCTCGCGAAGTTCGCGCAGAGCCCGACGATCCTCGACAGCCAATATCTCCTCGGTCTGACGCTCGGCACGATCGCCAATGTGGCCGCGGAAAAAGCGACCGCGCCTGATCCGACGATCGACAAGAACTACGACGAAGCGGAGCGCATGCTGCGCGACATCATCGCCAAGCGCCGCGACCTTGCCCTGCTCAACGACTCGCAATTTCAGATTGGCGAGCTGCTTTTCGGTCGTGGCTCGCATGCGGGTGAAAAGGAAAGGCCGGCGCTGATGCAAAAGGCTCTCGAGGCTTATCGCGCAGTCTTTCCGAAGGACGCGGTGGTCAATGCGCAGAAGCTCCGCGTCGAGCAGTTCCGCACGCTCTCCAAGCAAGCCGCGCTGAACCGCGACCTCGCGAACCGCGACGCCCTTCAGCGCATCGCCGACAAGGAAGCCGAAAAGATCGCGTATCGTTGGTTTTTTGCTTGTAGCATCGTCATTTTTCACATTCATCATGTTTCG
>JANPIS010000038.1:0-4112 GCA_031425095.1 Chthoniobacteraceae bacterium | reverse complement strand
CGGGCTGGCTCACGTAGCCTTCCATGAAGACTTCGTCGTCGGCCTTGGGGAAGTGAAAGACGCGCACGGCGACCCACTGCACTTCGCGAATGTCGATGTTGTAGCCGCACATGCCGATGCTGTCCTCCTTGGTGCGCCGCGTTTCGAGATCGTGTTGCGTGACGACGGTCGCGCCCAGCATGCGCCGGCCTTCGCGGATGTAGAGCTGGTGCGGCCAGCCTCCGGTGTCCTGAAACTCGTCTTTGCACAGCGCCCATTTGCGCGCCTCGTCGCGCTGCTTGGCCGGAACGCTCGGGTCGTTTTGCAGAAACCACACCAAGCCGTGCGCCCAGCGCAGGTGCAGATTCCACAGCTCGCGCCGCCGTTCGTAGCTTGCCTCGGGATACTCCCATGAGGCACCGAGCAGATTGGTGGAAACCGGGCCGATGCTGTTCAGGTCGCACTTGCCATTTGGCAGGCGCGAGATGCCGAGCACCCGTTCGGCTTTTTCACCGGCGGCAACGAGGTAGCGCCGCAGCAGTTCGTAATCTTCCGCGCGATAGTCGGTGGGCTGCGGAATGGGGATTTGATTCTCGGGTCGCTCCGTGAGGCAGAGCCGGAAGCAGTATGCTTGAAACTTGCCGTCGCCTTCGCCGGTCGGCGCGAGTTTCGACTGCGGCACGACCCACGGCAGCAGCTTGCCATCGCGCCAGGGGGACACCGCGGCTTTGAACTGATGCTGACCTGGGAGCAGCTCCATCCTTCCGGCAAGCCATTCGTCGTATTTCGCGCGCCCCTCCCGTCCGACCGCGTAGCTGACCCCGGCTCTTGCCATTAGGTCGCCTTCGTAGCCGGCATCGACGAAGACCCGCGCCTCGTAGCGGTTGCCGGTCTGCGTCTTCATCGCCGTAATCCGAGCCCCTTGCTTCTCGACGGCTTCGATGCGTTCGCCGAAAACCACGCGCACGCCCGCTTCGCGCAGCATCTCGCGCAAGGTCTGCTCGGCCACATGCGGCTCGAAGTCGAAGGCGCCCTTCGCCTCCGGCAAGGCATAGTGCTGGGCCATGCGCTGATACACCTCTCGCGCCAGCCCGCCGATGATCCCTTCCTGACCGAACACATCCGAGTGCCCAAGCCCGCCCGAGAGCATTCCGCCGACGTGCTGGCCTGGTTCGATGAGCACCACCTTCGCGCCGTTCCGCGCCGCGGCTACGCTGGCCGTCACGCCTCCCGCCGTCGCCGTGTAAACCACGACGTCGGCCGTCATCGCCTCCGCGGCAGACAGCGCCGAGGAGCACGAGAGGAGCAGGACTAGGGCGAGGATGCGCGGAAGGGCGAATTGGAAAGACACCATGCCGACTATAAAACCCGAGTCCGTCCGAGTGCTCAATCCCGGAACACAGGGTTGAGAGCGTGGATGCGGCTAAGGTGGACAGGCCGCGTAAGTCCGCTTGGTCGGGCGGATGTCGCAAAGCAGCAGCCCGCTCGGTATGATTTCGACTCGTTGATCCCCAGATCCGCCGCCATGTTCATCATTTTTTCTCAACCGGAACGCCGCGAGTTTCCCGCGCGTTGATACCATCTACCTGTTCGCCATTTCACCTCCGAGGCTTTACCGATGCGACGCGCAGAGCTTGCAGACGTTCGGCTCCTAACAGACGATTTCACTCACTTATGAAACTGATGCGCCTTTGTTTCACCATCACGTTCCTCTATTACCTGCTGGCTCAAACGCCGACTTCGGCTAACGGCTTCCGCGTTGCCGGAGCGTCGATTGTGGGGCCGGAAGGGAAACCATTCGTGCCGCTGGGAGTCAACATGAACGGCTCGGAGTGGGGCTGGAATGCGAAGACCGCCCCGCTCGCCGACCTGGTGGCGAAGACATGGAAGCTCAATACGGTGCGGCTGAACTGCCGCGTGCCGGGTGTGCGTCCTACCAAATACCCGGACTACCAGGACAATAACGACGAGGAGGCGATCATCGCGGCCTACACCGGGCGGGGCGTGGTGGTGATCTTGGAGGCGCACAATTGGACGGGGACTTATCCGACCGACGAGGAACTGCCGGTGCTTACGGCGTGGCACGTGGAGCGCGCGCGCAAGCACAAGGACAACCCGTATGTGTGGTTCAACGTGATGAACGAGCCCGGCGGCAAAGGGGAGGCGTCGCCGCGCTGGCTGGAGGTGCATCGGGCAGTGATCCGCGCGATCCGCGAGACGGGCGCCGGGAATATCATCGTGTGCGACGGGGCAAGCTGGGGTCAGGATACGGGTGGCTGGAGCGAGAAGCCAGTGGGCGAGAGCGCGAGTGCGATTCTTTCCTTCGGCCCTAAGCTGGCGAAGGGTGCGGGCGGGGAGTTCGAGAACATCGTGTTCTCGTTCCACACCTATGACCAGTGGAAGTATGGAGACGGGAAGATACGCGATTACCTGGAGCGCATCCACGCGCGTAAGATGGCGGTCTTCATTGGCGAAACGGGCGCGCCCGGCGACGTGGACGAGCGACGGACAGCGGCGGAGACCAGCTACCGGGTGGCTCTGCCAATGGGCGTGGGCATCCTGGCCTGGCACGGGCAGCCTGGCGACGGCTTTGCCCTCTGCAAAGGGAAGAACGGCGGCGTCCGAGGTATCGATGATCCGGTAAACCCGACGAATCTTAACTGGCACGGCCGCCTGCTCTGGGATGCAGCCCGCGCGCAATCCCGTTAAGAGAACCGCACACTCCTAGGCAGCCGAGCCATGGGCTGATACGCCTCCCGCGCCAGCCCGCCTTTGAGCATGTGAGGAGCAGGACAAGGGCGAAGATGTGCGGGAGGGCGAATAAAGGAGAGATCCCGACTGTAACACCCAAGGTCGTCGTCCGCGCACTCAATCTCTCAATTAACGTGGTGCATTCCTTACGAGCGACTTGTAACGCCGGGTTAGCTCCAAATCGCCCATCAGGCGGTGTCCGTGCAGTCGTAACTGGCCGTCCTAACTGGCCGTCGTTTACTTACCCTCCGGAATGATGCGCAGCACGTGGCTGGCTTGGGTGAAATACCAAGTGTTCGCCCGGAACGGCCGCAGGTAGATACCGTCGGGAATGGTCGCGCTGCTGGCATCGCGGGCGCCGGTGCCGGTGCTATCAAGAATGAGCGGGGTGCCATCAGGAGACTGGCCGATTTCGCCGACCCACAAGACGACGTGGGAGATGTTTCCCGCGTTGTTTTTGACGAAGAGCAGATCGCCGGTGAGAAGCTGGCGGGGAAAGTCCTCGTAGCTTTTCGGCAACTCGATGCGCTGCACGGGACTTTTGCGACCGGGGCCGGGGCCAAGCGTCTCGGTCATGGCGGCCTGGTCTTGCACGTCGGACGTGGGACGGAGGCCGAGCGCGAGGTTGTAGGCGAAGGTGGTGAAGTTGCTGCAATCGAGACCCTTCCCCGAAGGTGTCGCTTGCTTTGCATATCGCGGCCAGTCGGCCGGTGGCTCCCAGTCCGGCACATGATGGTGCTGGTAGGTGTAGCCGACGTAGCGCAGGCCCGTAGCGATGACGCGCTCGCGTTGCCACCGCGGGCTTTTCGAGCTGAGTCCCGCCGGTGCCTCGAAGTGCTTCATCCCTGGTCCCCAATAACCCCAGCGCTTTTGGTTCGCAGGCGCATACCACTCGCGGAAAGGCACAGTGGCGGAGTCCTTCCAATCCGCGCGCGAGCCTTTGCGCAGGTCGCCGGTGAGTTCTTCCTCTTTGAAGGTGAACTTCACCGAGTAAGGAGACTGGTAGGCCGGGCGATCCGGTTCGGCGGCGCGCAGGAGCGTGGCCGCAAAGACGAGGGCGAGCAGCCAGCCGCGATGCTTCACGGCGTGGACGCGCCAGTTTTACCTGCGGCCCAAAGGACGCCGCGCGGGATGAGATGTTCGAGGCCGGGCGTGTTTTCCGGGTGTGGGCTGGAGATGAAGACGCGGCCTTTGCCGTAGGTGCCGATCGCCTGCGCGGGGGAGTTCACCATCACGCCGGCGGGCGTGCCGTTCTCGGCCACTTCGGAGCGAAAAAACGCGAGCGGGGTGTAGGCGGGCAGCTCGGGTTTGTCGCCGGGTTTGAAGACGGGGCCGTTGTTGTAGCGGACCTTGAAAACGCCCTGCGCATCACCGAGCAGGCC
>JANPIS010000037.1:0-22199 GCA_031425095.1 Chthoniobacteraceae bacterium | reverse complement strand
CTTTGCCGTGGAGACGGCGCTCGCACCGGGCGGTCCTTGGAGCGCCACGGGAGCGAGTGAGGCGATCTTGAGCGAAGATGACACCGTGCAGCAGGTGCAAGCCACGGTCGTGAACGGCGCGGCGATGGCGCGCTTCGTCCGGCTGAAGGTCACGCGACCGTAACCACCGGAGAGGCGCGAGCGGGAGGAATGGGCACCGATGCTGCTCTGCGAGGACAGCTCACACCCGGATTCCGCCCTCTCGCCTCGCTATGAAAACACCTCGCTTCGCGCACACACCCATCGAACCTCTTGAAGACCGCATCGCTCCGGCGTTGCTCGTCAATGGCGCCAATCTCCTCGGCGGCGCCGGCAATCCCAGCTCCGGCGAGACCTCCGTCGGCGAGAATTCCGTAACTCTCGTCAAGGTGCTCTCCGGCCAGGCGCTCGTGTGGTTCGACGACGGGCTGATCTTCGGCATTTCCTTCGGACCCAATACGAGCCTGGAGATCACGGGCGACGTCATCGGCGACCTCGTCGGGAACCTGCGCGCCGATGGCACGCTCTCGGATTCCGACTTGAATCCCGCGAACGGCGAAGACGGCTCAAGGCTTCTGGCGAACAATCTCACGGGCCTGAAAACGCTGCCGCTGAGCAGCCAGAAGGGCAGCCTTGGCAACATCATCACCGGCGGCTCGATCTCGGGGCTTTCCATCAATGGCGAAATCTTCGGTGGCTACGCGGGTGATGGCGTATTCCGTCCGGATTCCGACCTGCTGATCAGCAACCAAGTGGTGTCCGGCGTGGGTTCCATCGACATCAATCCGGTGCAATCCGGCACGCAGTCCCTCTTCACTTTCACGAAAGCGGTCAGTGATCTTCGCGCGGGTGCATCGATCACGAATGCGAAGATCACCAGTGCGCCAGCACTGCAACTCATCGCCGGAAACGGCAATCCCACCGGAGTGATCCTCACCGGTGCGGGGCCGGCGGGCGGCAGCATCGTGGGCGTCACCATTGAAAGCGCTTATGTGCCGGCGGGATCGCCGACAAATACGCCGAGCTACAAGCTCGTCGCGGGCGACGGCGCGGATGGCAAGACCGGCGGTGCGGGCGGTGCGATCGACCGGATCATCGAGAAGGCTTCGTTCGGGCCGGTGATCGTGAAGAGCGGCGTGGGCGGCGCTGGCAATGGCGGCGCGGGTGGATCGGGTGGGACGATTTCGAATCTCGATCTGCAGAGCAATAGCGCGCGCTACCTCGTGACCGCAGGGGACGGCGGCGACGGCGCGCCGGCCGGAAATGGGGGCAAGCTCACCAACAACAACTTTTCCAACCGCACGCCAGTCTCCGGCATCGTGCTCACCTCCGACTTCAACGGCGACGGCCGCGATGACGTGCTCGTGATCGATGCCGCGACGGGACAGATGATCATCTCGACTCAGGGCGACTCCGATCCGACCCTCATCGGCACTCAGGGCAATGGCTCGGACTTCCGGCAGATCGTGCAGTTCCGCACCACGCCCGGCAATGATCCCGTGGTGCTGATCGACGCCGCGGGCGTGAACCCCGTGGATGCCGAGGTCCGCGACATCGATAGCGACGGCGACGTCGACATCGTCGTGGCCTACAAGAACTCGAGCACGCTCGGCATTTTCCTGAATCAGGGCACCGGAAGCTTCTTCGATCCGAATCTCGGAACGAACGGTGAGTTCGCCTCGGCGAGCCTGTCCCTCGGCTTTGCGCCGGCCCACATCGCCGTGTCCGCCGGCGGCACCATCGCCATCGCGGAGAACACCAATGGCAAGGGCATCATGCACTATGGCTCGCCGGAGTTTGGCGCCACGGCAGAGGACCTTGCGATCACACTCTCGACCGGCTCGAACGAGTTCTCCCAGCCGGTCGCTGATCTCGTCGTCGCAGGCGCTGATTTCTATGCCGGCTTCAGCAATGGCGTGATCGCGCGGATGCAGACCGCCGGGCTCGAAGCCAAGAAAGCCTTCACCGTCTTCGACACGAACATCGCCATCGCCGGTGGTCTCGACGATCTCGAGGTGGACTCCGCCAGCGGACGGCTGCTTGCCCTGAGCACGGTGTCGCGCACCGTGAGCGTTTTCTCAGCAGCGAACAGCACCCTCTCCGCGCTGGACACGATCACGCTGCCGAGCGTCGGAAAATCCGTCGTCGCGCACTTCATCCACGATGCGGACGATCAGACCGAGGACTCGATCGCCGTGCTCACGACCTTGCCGGGCGGCACGCGCATCGACGCGTTCGAGCCGGCGCCCTCCGACAACGATCCGCAGACGATTGAGACTTTCGCTGCTTCCACGACGCTCACGACGGCCACGGTGCTGAAGAACTTCGCCGTCGCCTATGCGGACAGCGGTCCGAGCGACGAAGACTTTGCCGGACTCGCGGCTCTCGCGGGCTCGATGAACCAGTTCACCTTCACGCCGGACTACGTCGGCACGACGCAGTATGCGCTGCCTTTTGCGAGCAAGCAGATCGAAGTGCGCGCGGGTGCGGGCGGCGATGGGCTGAACATCAGCGCAGCGCTTGTCGGTCGTGGAGGCGCGGGCGGTTCGATCCTCGGCATCAATGCGGATGCGAATGAAATCCGCCTCTACAGCGGCGACGGCGGCGCGAGCGGCTCCGGCGCAGCAGGCGCGGGCGGTTCCGTGATCAACTCCGGCGCATTCATCACGACCTCCGGCGCGTCCATTGTGCCGGCCTTGCTCGCCGACGTGGTGCTGGTGATCGAAGCGGGCGACGGTGGCGCACCTGCGGGTCCGCAAGCGAAGACGGCAATCGGCGGGGCCGGTGGCTCGCTGGGCGGGTTGAGCATCACGCTTGAAGCAGGCGACATCACCCTTTCCACCGGTCGGGGCGGGAATGGCTTCGGCGGGGCCGGCGGCGCGGGCGGCAGCTTCACGGGCATCAGCACCCTGGCGCGCGATGGAAGTCTCACGCTGACCACGGGACGCGGCGGCGACGCGGACGGATTGATCGGCGCGGGCGGGCCGGGTGGCTCGATCGTGAATTTCCGGCACGAGCTCGCTCTGGAGCCCGATGTGGAGACGCTCGAGAAGGGTTACGGCGTGACGATTTCCACGGGCAATGGCGGCGACGCCGTGGGTGGCGTGGCGGGCGTCGGGGGCAGCATCACCGGCGTGACGCTGAAGCTCGATGGCTCGGACAAGACTTACAACGACGGCAGCCTGAATCCGCCGCTGGTGGACGCGAACAAGGACAACACCGTGGTGATCACGGTGACTGCGGGTGACGGCGGCGAAGGCACCACGGGCGGTGCGGGCGGGACGATTCGCGATCTCAAACACGACACGGTGCATGATCAGCTCACGCGCTCAAAGGCGATCCTGCTCAGCTATGTGACGATGACGCTGACCGCAGGCGATGGTGGCGAAGGGACGGCCGGTAATGGCGGAGCCGCGGGAGGCATCTTCCTCACCAAGGCGATCTCCGGCATCACCGAGTGGGATCCGGATTCCAACAACACTACCGAAGCATTCCGCGCCTTCGCTGGCGTCGGCGGCGACGGCACGCTCAAGGGCGGCGCTGGCGGCTCGATCAGCGGCATCACCTTGCAGAACTCGCCGTTCGCCAACGGGAGCTCGATCACCCGCACCCATCTCACCGCCGCGACGATCGTCGGCGGCGAGGGTGGCAATGGTGGAACCTCTGACGGCGGCGCGGGTGGCTCGGTTTCGAAGTTGCTCGTCGGAATTCAGGACGGCGCCCTGCAGGTGGTCGCCGGCGACGGTGGCTCCGGCGGAGCCACGGGCCGCGGTGGCGTGGGCGGCGCGGTTTCGGCCAGCACGCTCGGGGTGGTGAAGACTTCGGCCGCTCGTGGCCTGTTCGTCTCGGGTGGCGACGGCGGTGCGGGCACTCTCGGGGGCGGTGCCGGTGGCGGCATTTCCGCCCTGCAGGTGAGCGCTCCGCAGAGCACGAACGGGATCTCCGCGACGCTCTATGCCGGCAACGGCGGGGCGGCGAATTCCGTGACCGGCTTCGGTGGTGTCGGCGGGTCCATCAGCGGCATCGCTCAGACGAAAGATGTGAACAGCTCCATCAACGTGATCGCCGCTGGAGTCGGTGGCGACAATGCGCTCGGCAAAGCCGGTGCGGGCGGCAACGTATCGAGCATCAAGACCGTGGGTTTCATCGGCCGTCCGAGCGATGGCACGAACCGGCTCGGTGTCTTCGATCAGCTCGATGTGGGCGGTGGCAATTTTCTCACGATCCCGCAGGGTGTTTTTGCCGGTCAGGGAGGGCAGGGCGTCGTGGACGGAGCGAACGGCTCCGTGACTTCCGTGGTCGCACGCCAGATCGGTGCGATCGCCGCTTACAACAGCTCCACGGGCGCCTTCTCCGCCGCCGCGAAAGTCGTGAGCGTGAAAGCGGGCCTGATCGGCTTCGACCCCGATGCCGACGGCGTCTTCGATTCCACGGTTCCGAGCGCCTCGCCATCCGCGCAGACGCCGATCGATGGTTTCATCCTCGCCACGGCCATCTCGCAGGTCACGGTGCTGCCACCGAGCAGCTTCCTCTTCACCGCGTAACCGCCGTCAACCGCACATCGCGGAGCGCGGCCTGCCCATGCGCCGCGCGCGCTGCTTCGGGCTGTCCGAGCTTTTCCAAAAACGTGCCGAGCATCTGCCACGACTCCGCGCGGAAAGGCTGGTCGCGGAGAAAGTCGCGCAACTCCCGCGCGGCTTCCGCCGTGCGTCCGCTCTGATCGAGATGCGCGAGGTAGCGTTTGCGGATCGGCCAGTTCCGCGGTTGCAGGTCCGTGGCCTGCCGCAGGAGATCGCCGCTGTCGCGGCCGGTCTCGAGGTGATCGATCGCGGCGCGGGTGATGAGGATATCGGGCGCGAGATTCGGGGAGCGTTCGGCTTTGGCGAGCGCTTCGCGGGCGCGGCTGAGATCCTTCGTTCGCATGCTGACCCGGGCAAGCGCCAGCCAGGCCATGGCTTGATCCGGCGCGCGCTGGAGCGCGGTTTCGTAGTGCGCGAGGGCGTTCGCGGGTCGTCCCTCCTGAAACTCGAGATTGCCGAGATTCATCCGCATCCGCGCGGAATCGCCACCGGCGGCGATGGTGCGCTCGAGGAAGGTGCGTTGATCGCGCCAGTCGCCTTGCCGCTGCCACGTGCGGACTGCGAGGAAGAGCAGCCAGACGGCGAAGATCGCCCGGAGCGCGGGGAGTATTCGAGGGGTGATGTTTTCCGCCGGGCGTGTGGCGAACGTCGCCCTGAGCGAGAGCGCGGCGGCGAGAAAGAGGAACGCCGAAGGGACGTAGATCCAGTGCTCCGCGACCGTGGCGTTCAGTGAGATGACGTTGCTGATCGGCAGCCAGGCGAGCGCCGCGGCCGTGAGCCACAGCGCCGCATCACGCTCCCGGCACCAGGCCCGGCGCCACCACACGACGAGCGCGCAGGCGAGCAGCACGCCGAGCAGGCTCTGATACTCGCGGAGCCGCGCATTCCGCACCGTGTCTTCGTAAGTGGCCTGGGGCGCGGTGGTCACATCGCGCTCCATGCGCAGGGTGCGCGGGAAAACGACGAGACCCGCGTATTCCGCCAGCGCGCGCGCCGCGAGCACCGGACGAATCGTCGCTGGAGTCTGCGGCGGTGCCGGCGGACGGGTGCGTTCGGCGGAAGAGCGGAGGGTCGTGTAGCTCCAGAGGACCAGCATCGAGAGCAACGCCCAGCGACCAAAGGTGTGCCATCCGACGCGCTGCCAGACGAGGATGAGGAACCACACGAGCAGAAAGCCCACGCCGCTTTCCTTGGAGAGCAGCGCGCCGAAGAAGCACGCGGCTGCGAGGATCGCGCGCCACGGTCGCTCCAAGCTCGACAGCCCGAACGTCAGTCCGCTGAAGCCGAGGAGTGCGGCAAGTGGATCCGCGCGCCCGGCGATATAAGTGACAGCCGACGTGTGTACCGGATGCACTGCCCAGAGTCCAGCGACGGCCAGCGCCCAGCCGTGCGACAGAAACCTGCGGCAGAGAAAAAACAGCGCGACTGCCGCAGCCGCATGGATCGCGATGCTCGTGAGATGCCAGCCCCACGGCGCGCCGAAGCCGTAGAGCGAGTAGTCCGCCGTGAAGGTCAGGCGCTGCAGCGGCCGGTAGAAATCCGAAGCGGTCGCATCGAGGAAGAGGAAGTGTCCGAATGCTTCCGGGAGCAGCCTCCAGCTCCGGATCAGCGGATCGCGCAGGACCAGCGCGGTGTCGTCCCAGACAAATCCGTTGCGGAGCCCCGGCGCATACACGAAAAGCGTCGCCGCCAAAATGAGAGCGACAGCGACAACACGCGGATATTTCTTCAAGGAGTCGATCATGCGGAGCCTGCGAGCGCCCATCAAGCGCGGGTATGCGGCGGTGATCTGGATGGCGCTTCTGGTTTCCGGCGTCGCCGCCGAACTGCCGGGCGACGTGCGGCAACTCATCGTCAGCATCGCGCCCGGTTGGGACTCGACGACCGGGCAGCTCCAGTGCTTCGAACGGGCCGGTGACACGTGGAAGGCCGCGACGCCTGCGTGGCCCGTCCTCTACGGAAAGAACGGTCTCGCGTGGGGCCGCGGGCTCACCGGTGCCGACGAGGCCGGTCGCCAGAAGCAGGAACGCGACGGTCGCGCTCCGGCCGGGATCTTTCGCATCGGGAAGATCTACACGTACGACTCCGCGCTCCCGGCCGGGTCGAACTTCCCTTTCCGCACCGTCGGTCTCGGCGATGCCTGGGTGGATGATGTGAACTCGCCGCATTACAACCAGCACGTCGTCATCGACCCGGCGAATCCACCGCCGTGGTTTGCGAAGCAGAAGATGCGGCACGGGGACTTCGCCTACCGCTGGCTCGTCGAGATCCGCCACAACTCCGATCCGCCCGTGCCCGGCGCCGGCAGCGCGATCTTCTTCCACATCCGCCGCGGACCGACGCGCCCGTCCGCCGGCTGCACCACCATGGCCGAGGCCAATCTTGTGAACCTGATGCGCTGGCTGCGGGCGGACAAACGTCCACATTACGCTCTCCTCCCGCGCACCGAGTACCTCGCCAGGTGGAAAGCCTGGGGCCTCCCGCCTCCGGCCGTCGTTCCGCTGCCGTGATCGCCTGCCGCTACCGCAGCTAAGAAACGCGCCGCTTCGGCCTTAACAGAATGCCCGGTTGCCACTCGTGGTATCCGGTGGTAGTTCAAAAACGCTCCCCACCTGCATATGAACCTCGCCGCCATCGGAAATTTCTTCGGCCCAGACTCGGTGATCATCTTCCTGATCATTCTCGTTTTCTTTGGGGCCAAGCGCCTGCCGGAACTCGCGCGCGGCCTCGGTCAGTCCATTCGCGAATTCCAGAAGGCCAAGGATGGCGTCGAATCCCAGCCGCCGCCGCCTCCCGCCCAGCTCAGCTAGCCCCCTCGTTCTCTCACCCATCGCTCCTATGAACATTGCCACCTTCGGAAACTTTCTCGGTCCCGATACGCTGATCATCTTTTTGATCATCCTGATTTTCTTCGGGGCCAAGCGCCTGCCTGAACTCGCGAAGGGGCTCGGCCAGGCCATCCGCGAATTCTCCAAGGCGAAGGATGATTTTTCCAACGAGATCACCCGTCCGCCGGAGCCGCCCGCGCCACCGTCGCAGCTCACCAGTGATCCAAAAGTCACGGTCGATCACGACCACAAGGGCAAGGTGATGAGCGAAGCGCACGAGACGCGTAATAGCTAGGCCGCTACCGCGCTCGCCGCACAGGATTTGGGCTCGCCTTCACCGGGCGAGCCCTTTCTATTTCGCCGGCCATGTGGCGATCCCTCCTCTCGCTCGCTCTCAGTCTCTTTCTTCTCGTCCGCGAAAGCTCCGCCGCGCCCGCGGAGATCGTGATCTGCAGCTACAACGTCGAGAATTACACCGACAAAAAGCCTGCCGGAGCGGACTCCCTCTACGGCACGCGCGCCAAGTCCGAGAAGGAGATCGCAGCACTCATCAGCATCATCAAGGAGGTGAACCCGGACATCCTCGGGGTGTGCGAGATGGGATCGCCGGAACGGTTCGAGGATTTCAAAAAGCGCCTGAACGCAGCCGGGCTCGGTTACGTGGCCTCAGAGTATGTCCAGGCCGCGGATCTCGATCGGCACCTCGCGCTGGTCAGCCGCTTCCCGATCGTCGAGCGCCATTCGCTGGCGGACGTTGCTTTCGATCTGAACGGGCAGCGGGAGAAGATGCGTCGCGGAATCCTGGACGTCACCGTGCAGGTGAATGCGGATTATCGGCTGCGGCTTCTCGGCGTGCATCTGAAGTCGAAGCTCCCCGCGCCGGGTGGCGAAGCGCTGATCCGGCGGCACGAAGCGCAGGCGCTGCGCAAACACATCGAGAGCATTCTCACCGCGGATCCGCAGACGAATCTCGTGGCCTACGGCGACTTCAATGACACGAAGAATGAGCCGATGTTTGCCGCGATCACGGGGCCGAAAAAATCGCCCGCTTACATGTCTGATCTTTGGGCGCGCGATCCACTCGGTGATCGATGGACGCACTACTGGCGGACCGCCGATCTCTACTCGCGCATCGACTACATCTTCGTAAGTCCCGCACTCTTCCCGGAGGTCGTGAAGACAAAGTCACGCGTCTATCGCGGCGACGGTTGGCTGACGGCGAGCGATCACCGACCGGTCAGTGCCAGCATCATCCCGCTCGACAAGAAATGAAGCGGCGCGTGTGGCTGGCCTTGGTCTTGATCTTCGTGGCGTGCCCCGTCTGGGCGGCTTCGCCGGAGGATGACTGGAAAGCCGTCGTGGCTCTGGACGCCGGTCCGCAGCGGCAGTCACGCACCGCCGAGGAAGCCCGCGATGCAGCGCAGGGGCACCTCGCATTGCAGGAGCGGACCTTGCGCGCTTTCCTCGCCGCCTATCCGGCCGACCCGCATGCGTTCGAAGCGCGCCTCCGTCTCTCGCGAGCCTTGCAGATTCGCGCAGACATGACGGCGAATGAAGCGTTGCGCTCAGAAGGCAAGCGGCTGCTCGAGGAAGCGGCCCGCACCGCGACGCCCGCGCAGATGCCGGAGGTGGATTTCGCGCGGATCACCGCCTATATGCGCGCGCTCGGGCAGTCCAGCCGCGGCGAACGCACCGAACTGCTGGCGATGGCGCGCGCCTTCCGCGCCAAACACCCGGGCGACCGACGCGTGGCTGCGTTGCTGGTCGAGGTGGCCGCGCTCTTCGACACCGACCCGAAGACCAAGCTCGCGCTCCTGGAAGACGCGCAGCCGCTGGCCAAAGGGGACGAGTTGAAGGGCCGCATCGCCGACGATCTTCGGCGCACCTCGCTCTTCGGAAAAACATTCGCACTGAGCGGACCGACGTTGCAGGGCAAGGCCGCGAATATCGATGACCTGCGCGGTGCTCCGGTGCTCGTGATTTTTTTCGCCGACTTCTCACCGCCCTCGACCACGGTGCTGGAAGCCGTCCTGGATGCGGTCGCCGAGCTGCCCAAAGGCAGTGTGCGCCTGCTCGGCGTGAGTCTCGATGCGCAACGTAGTGACACCGCGGCAGTGGTCCGCAAGCTCGGGATCGCGTGGCCCGTGATCTTCGATGGCAAAGGCTGGGAGAGTCCGGCAGTCCGCTCACTCGGCGTGAACACGCTGCCAACCGTGTGGCTCGTCGATGCCGCGGGCCGGCTCCGGTCGCTCAACGCTCAACAGGGAACGGCGAGCCTCGTCCGCCAGCTCCGCGAATGAAGCTGATCTCGTGGAATGTGAACGGCATCCGGGCCGCGCTCCGCAACGGGCTGGCCGATTTCGTCGCGCGCGAAAAGCCGGACATCCTCTGCCTCCAGGAGACGAAGGCGACGGCGGACGATGTCGAGCTCCCGGCCGCGCTCGCGGGCTACTCGGCCTTCTGGAACTCCGCGGAGAAAAAGGGCTACGCCGGCACCGCGATCTTCACGAAGACCAAGCCGCGCAAAGTCACACAGGGCATCAACGTCGCCGACCACGACCGCGAAGGCCGCGTGCTCACGGCAGAGTTTGCGGACTTCTTCCTCGTCAATGTGTACGTGCCAAACTCGAAGCGTGAACTGACTCGCCTCGAGTATCGGCAGCAATGGGATCGTGATTTTCTCAAGTATCTGCGGCGTCTCGAGCGGACAAAGCCCGTGATCTTCTGTGGCGATCTGAATGTGGCGCATCGCGAGATCGATCTTGCGCGGCCGAAGGATAACGTGAAGAACCACGGCTTCACGCCGGAGGAACGCGCAGGATTCGACGCGATCGTCGGCGCGGGTTTTGTCGATGCGTTCCGGGAGTTCGAGTCGGCGGGCGGGCACTACACTTGGTGGAGCCAGATGCACGGCGCCCGCGGCCGGAATATCGGGTGGCGGATTGATTACTTCGTGTGCTCGCCGGCGCTGCGTCTCCGGCTGAAGCGCGCGTGGATCCTGCACGAGGTGATGGGCTCGGACCACTGTCCGGTCGGCCTCGAGCTGAAGCGCGTGACCTGACGCGGCGGCGCTACTTCCCGAGCGCCCACGTCACGCCGCGGATGAGCCGCTCCGGCAGCCGATCATTGTGGCCGCCGGGCGACTCGTAGAATTGCGCGGGGCCCGGCCGCTCGCGGAGCACGTCGTGCATGTTGCGCGCGCCGATGTTGGCGAGGAATTCGTCGTGCTCAGCGCCGTCCATGTAGATGCGCTGCGTCGCGGCGAAGGCGTTGCGGTCGGCGCGGATGAGAGTGAGCGGATCGGCGGCGATCCAGCGCTGCCACACGTCGGGCTGCCATTCGCCGCGATCATCGTAGAGCCATTCGAATCGCCCGGGTTTGTCTGGTCCGAGCGGGGCGTAGTTCGCACACAAGCCGCAAACCAAGCGTACGAGCCCATCTTGCGGCTGCGCCGTCGCCGGTGGCGTCCAAGCTTCCACCATTGAGCGCGTCACGCGCCGGACGTTGCCCTGGCTTACAAGACCACGATGCGTGGCCTCGAAGTCACTGTCCGGCGAAAGCGCGACGACGCCGGCGAAGAGTTGCTGTTTCCGCATCGCCAGGAGCATCGCGCCATACGCGCCGCTCGAGTGCCCGGCGATGAGTCGCCGGCCGGGTGTGACTTTGTAGCGGAGCTCGACCGTGCGCACCACGTCGTCGCTCACGTAGTCGGCATATTTTCCGGTCGCCGCCGAATTGATGAACTGGCTTCCGCCCCAACGCGTGCGGCCATCCGCGACCACGAGACGGGTCGGCTTGCCGTCAGATTTCAGTGCTTCCACGACTTGCGAAAAAGCTGCGCGTCCGCCGCCCTCGAGAAAGTCGTCCGGCGATCCGCCCCAGCCGGGTAGAAAATAAAGGATCGCCATGGGCTCCGAAGCTCGCGAGCCCGCGGGTGAGATGACGGCGGCGCGTCGAGCGGTCGGATCGCCGAGAGGATTCCCCCGCAGCGCATCGCCAGGGATCGTGATCGCCTCGACCACGGAAGCGGTATCGCGAGCCTCGGCCTGCGCGGGCAGGAGCGAGGCGAGCAGCGCGAAAATGCAGGCGTGCTTCACGGAACTGTCGCTTACGCGACGATCAGTAGGGCTTCGTCGGACTCCAGATTCGGATCAAGTCGCGAAATGACGCTGAAGCCTGAAGCGGTGAGAGCGATGAAGGCAGCGGTCACTTCTGCAGGCACCGGGAAGCTCCGCACCGCGAGGATCAACCCGCGCTCGCCAATCGGAGCGTAGGTGTCGAAGGGTCCGCGGACCGACCAGTTGCCCCGCTCGAAGAGATCCTTGAAACACTGGGCACGTTCACGCGCGATGGCGTCGCCGGCCGGCGAGCGAATGGCGATGGTATGCGGACGCACCGCACTCAGATTGTGCACGAGAATGCTCGCGGCTTCCTCGCTGAAACCCGCGTCGCGGAAGAGGTCGCCGTGCGGCATCCAACGGAGCTTCCGTTTGGAGCCGGCCGGACGATCCGGCAGCGGCGTGGGTCCACTGGCCACGGTGTCGAGGGCTCGCTCGAGATCAGCGACGCGTGCCTCCAGCGATTCGAGTTGCGCGACTCGCGCGCGGAGGTCCGCAAGGTCCGCCGCATACGACTCGGCGGCCGCGGGTTCGACGGACTTGGCGCGTTCCGGCGCCGGCTCGGCGGCAGCTGCGAGGTCCACCGTCTCGCGGCACTTTGGACACTGGACTTTGCGGCGGCGCGTGAGGCCGGACGTGTGCAGCGGTGTGCCGCACGACGGACAGCGAATCTCGCGGAGGTCAGACTGGATTTTCATCCAGCGCGGCTCATCCGGTTGCGACTTGAGCGTTTTTCATTTCCTGGGGGCTGCTGAGAAATTCGATCTCCGCCTCGGAGAGCTCTGCAGTATGCGACTTCGGCAGCTGGATCCGACTGGGCGGTGAGGTGGACCAATTTGGAATCAGAATCTGGTGGGAGCACTTGGGACAAGCGACAGGCTGGCCTTCGAGCCGCGCGTCGATCCGCAGCTTTGCGCTACATTGTGGACAGAGAAATTTTAACTCCAACGCAAGGATTCCCGGCGGGAGGACTGGCAGGCTATCGACGCTCCCCGGCGGGCCGGGAAGTCGCGCCGGGACTGGCACCACGTGGCGGCACTTCGGACACTCGGCGAATCGCCCCAGGGCCGTCATCTCGACGCTCAGACCGGTTCCGCAAATAGCGCAGTGGAATTGGGTGCTGGGCATGGGTGAGAGGAAGCCCGGCAGGCGGCGATTTACGCGCTCTTTCATCGCCGAACTTGACGGGCCGAGATTTGCATACCATTACTGGGGGTCAAGGTGAAATTTGAGCCCAACATATTGGGGCAATTTGACAGTTTGCCGCAAAGCGGCAACTTCTGCCCTCTGTTGTCTTTTCGCTGACGATGACTCCCAGTCCAGCCAATTCCCCTCTCCATGCCCTCGCCCAACCGCAGGCGATCGAGCCCGCGCGCTTGCAATTCATCCAGCAGGCGTTCCCTGAGGTTTTCGCGGAGGCGCAGCGTGATCCCCGCGAGGTCCTTCGGTGGATTCACGACCGGCTTTTCATCGAGGGCTGGTCGATCGGGGCCGTCCGGGCGGAGTTGAGTCGGGCCGCGAGCACTCTGCGCACGATCGCGGTGACGAGTGGCAAGGGCGGGGTGGGAAAGACGACCGTGGCGGTGAATCTCGCGGTGGCCTTTGCGAGTCAGGGGCGGCGCGTGCTGCTTTTCGATGCCGACCTCGGCATGGCCAATGTCCACATTTTCGCGGGGATCAATCCGACGGCGACGCTTTTGGACGTGGTGGACGGCCGTGCGTCTCTCGATCAGGTGATGCAGCCCGGGCCGGCAGGAATCCAAGTGATCTGCGGAGCATCGGGAATCGCCCGCCTGGCGGATCTGCACGCCTCGGTGCTTGATGCGCTCGGGCGTGATCTGCTGCGGGTGGCAGCGGGATTCGATGTGCTCGTGATCGACACCGGCGCCGGGATCTCGACTGCGGTCACGCATTTCCTCGCGCTGGTGCAGGAGACGGTGGTGGTCGCTGCGCCGAGCCTCGCCGCGACACTCGATGCCTACGGCGTGGTGAAGGCCGTCCATGAAAATCGACTGCGGACGCACCTTCACGTGCTGATCAATCAAGCGGAGAATGAACAGCAGGCCGCGCGAGTGCTCGAGCGCATCACCGGCTGTGCGAGTCGATTCCTGCAGCGGACGCTGGCGACGGTCGGATACCTGCCCCGCGACCCGGCGTTTGAAGAAGCGAATCACAGTCGTCGACCGCTCATGCTGACGCACCCCGATAGCCCTAGCGCCCGCCGTCTCGCGGAGATCGCTGAACGGCTTGCCCCCGCAGATCCCGTCCCACTTTCCGAACGCGCCGCCTAACTCCGCCCAACCCTGACCTATGCCCAAGCTGCAACCTGCCCCCGCTGCTGATCCATTCGAAGACCTCGTCGGACAAGCACCGCCTGCCACCGAACGAACTCAGGGAGGGATCGTCCCGTTCGCGCCCGCCGGCGACTTCATCCGCGCCTATGGGTTGAACGAAAATCCATTCGCGGACTGCGTGTCGCCGATCTATTTCTTCCGCACGGAGAGTCATGCCGAAGCATTCCGGAGCATGACGCGAGCGGTCGATTTCAAGGCGTCGCTCGGGATGGTCACCGGGCCTAGCGGCACCGGGAAGACGCTCGTCACCCAGCTCCTGCTCAATCACCTCGAGGATCCACAATACCGGGCTGTGCTCGTGCTGGTCACTCCGGGCTTGAGCAAGACCGGTCTTCTTCGGGAAATCCTCTCTGAGTTGAATCTGCCGCTGCCGGTGGGCGTGAATCGCGTGCAGGATCTGGTGAAGATGCTCAGCAATCACATCATCGAGCTGCATCAGCAGGGTCAACGGCTCGTGATCGTCATCGACGAGTGCCATCTCCTTTCGTCGGACTGCCTGCACATCGTGCGCACGATCAGCAATATCGAGACGCCGGAGGAGAAGCTCGTGACGTGTCTGCTTTTCGGCGAGTCGCGGCTGGCGCAACGCCTCATGCACCCGAGCTACGAGTCCCTGCAAAATCGGATTTATCTGCGCGCGACGGTGGCGCCGTTGACGGCTGGGGAGGCGGCGCAGTATCTGAAATTTCGGCTGATGACGGCCGGACGATTGACTGATCTCTTCACGCCAGAAGCGCTCGCGGCCATTCACGAGAATGCAGGCGGGATCTGCCGCAGCATGAACAAACTGGCAATGCTCAGTCTCATCGAAGGTGCGGACCGCCGGAGCACCGGGATCGACGAATCGATCGTGGCGACGGCTTCCCGCCGGATGTGATGAAGGAGCCATCCCTCCGCCCGGCTGTATCCTCGAAGACGGATCTGCGCCGTGGACATCTGACTCCGGGTCAGTCTGCCCCGAAATCGAAAGTGGGACGGTCCCCCGTCGCGACGACGGACGAAGAGCAGCTCTTTCTTTTCGGCGTAGCAGAGCGCCCAACGCGCGAGCCGGACGCAAAGCCGGATCGTTGAGCGAACCGTTCGCTCCAACCCGACGGGGGATTGAAGCTCGACGGAACTTAGGCAGCGATCGCTTCGCCGACCATGTAGCGCAGGAAGCGGCGGATGACGATCTTATCGCCGAGCGTCTTGCTCTTCTCTGCGATGAGCTGGCTGATCGTCTGGTCGGGATTCTTGATGAAGGCCTGTTCGAGCAAGCAAGCGCCGCTGTAAAACTTGCCCATTTTGCCATCGATGATTTTCTCGATCATCTGCGGGGGTTTGTCCTTCGGCACCTGGTCGGAGTAGATGGCTCGCTCGCGCGCGACGAGCTCCGGCGTTACTTGGGAGCGTTCGATGCAGACGGGATTTGCCGCAGCGATCTGCAGGGTGATGTCGCGGACCAGTTGCTTGAAATCCTCGCAGGCCGTCGTCTCGTCCTTTTCCGCACCGACTTCCACGAGCACGCCGACCTTGCCGCCAGTATGGATGTATGCGGCGACGAGTCCGTTGCCGGTCACCTCGACGCGGGCGTGGCGACGGATCTGAATGTTCTCGCCACACTTCTGCACGGCGGCGACGCGGTCAGCTTCGAGATCGGCATCCGGGGTGGCTGCGATCTTCTTTGCAAGTTCCTCGGTGAAGGCGCGGAACTGATCGTTTTTCGCAACGAAATCCGTTTCGCAATTCACCTCCACGATGACGCCGACCTTGGCGCCTGGCGCGATGGCTTGGGCGATGATGCCCTCCTTCGCTTCGCGGTCGGCCTTCTTCGCGGCGCTCGCGGCGCCCTTCTTGCGCAGCACGTCGATCGCGGCTTCGAGATCGCCATTGGTCTCGGCAAGCGCCCGCTTGCACTCCATCAGACCAGCGTTGGTCTTCTCACGGAGGGATTTGACGAGTTGAGCATCGATGACGATTTCAGCGGGCATGGCGTTTGGCAGTTGAGTGTTGAGTGTTGAAAGTTGAGCAGCGCCTGCTGGAGGAAAGGGAGTGGATGCGTCGAGTGAGCGTCACTCAACACTCAACTCTCCGCACTCAACCTTCCGGGCGCCCCGCGCCTACTCCGAGACGCCGGCGAGCGCTTCCTGATCCTTCTTCGTGCCGCGCTTGTTCGTGGAAACGATGGCGTCCACGAGCTTCTGCAGCACGATGCGGATCGCGCGGATGGCGTCGTCGTTGCCAGCAATCGGGTAGTCGATCAATTGCGGATCAGCGTTCGTATCGACGATGGCTACGACGGGAATGTTCAGGCGCCGGGCTTCCGCGACGGCGATGCCTTCACGCATGGTATCGATGATGACCAGCACGTCCGGGTGCTTCTCCATCGTGCGAATGCCTTCGAGGTTGCGCTTGAGCTTCTCACCCTCGCGCTTGATCGCGGCAATTTCCTGGTTGCCCATCTTCGAGTACTCGGGCTGCTTTTCGAGGTCCTCAATGTACTTCATCCGAGCGATGCTCTTCCGGATCGTTGCGAGGTTGGTGAGCGTTCCGCCGAGCCAGCGTTGATTCACGTAAAACTGTCCACACGCCGTGGCCGCTTCTTTGATCGCTTCCTGCGCCTGCTTTTTGCAGCCGACGAAGAGCACCTTGCCCCCACGCCCTGCCACTTCCGCGAGAAAATCGGTGGCCGCCTGCAACTGGCGGACGGTCTCACCGAGATTGATGATGTAGATGGCGTTGCGTTTTTCGAAAATGAAGGGCTTCATCTTCGGGTTCCAACGTTTGGTCTGATGTCCGAAGTGGACACCAGCCTCGAGCAACTCCGTCATCAGTTCAGTGGACATACAGGATAGGCAGGACTTTTAGGGCAGAAGAAAAATGGGCGGAAGGAATAGTGGCGTTCCCCGGGGATGGCAATGGGAATTTCGCGGAATTTTCGGCATCCGATTGTCACGAAATAGGGCACAATCCGCGCTGGTCAGGCGGGAAAATCCGCGCTGTATTGCTCTCCACCCGCCCGGATCTCGGGCGTTCCCGCCAACGCGAGAGTGCCAATACTGTCACCTGAAATCCGACTCCTCCTGAGCATTCGACGCCCGCGATTCGAAGCTCGGCAGGGGCGTGGATGCGAGGCTTCCGGATGTCGATTGGCGATGAGCGGAGCGTGTTCTCCGTGGTTCTCTTTTTACCCATCATTACGACGGCTTCGGCAGTTGCCAGTTCCGACCCACGCCACCAAGTAGATCTATGCCCCCGAAAAAAGGCGACATTCCCGCGGTGAAGCACTTCATCCTCGATACAAACGTGCTTCTCCATGACCCTCAGTCTATGTCCCAGTTCGAGGACAATGTGGTCTGGATCCCCGTGGAAGTGCTGGAGGAGCTGGATCGGTTTAAGGCGGAGACGACGACGCGTGGAGCGAATGCACGCGAGGTGCATCGACGGCTGAGCGGGCTCTTCGGCTCGGCGCAGAAGATGAAAGAGGGCGTGCCGCTGGAGAATGGCGGCCGGCTCCATGTCTGCATCAATCCGGCGGTGAAGTTCGAGCATGGTGAATGGAAGCTCCTCCGGCATTCGGAGCGTTTCGATCTCGTCCGCAGCCTCTTCCCGGATCTCTCGGCGACGGACAATCGCATCCTTGCCACGGCAGCTTTCCTCGCCGACACGCAGTCGCCTGTGGTGATCATGGTCACGAAAGACCTGAACATGCAGCTCAAGGCCCGAGCGCTCGGCCTCGACGCGCAGGACTACCGCACCGACCGCGTGGAAGATGGCGACATCCGGCGCACGCAGCGGATGACCGCGCGCGAGGAATACGAAGCGATCGATATTCCCGGCTACGCGCTCCAGGGCTTCGCGAGTGAAGAGGAGATCTTTGTGCCGGCGACGAACGTTCTGCCAAATGCCTATGTGCTCATCCGCAATGAAGAGGAGCACACGCACGCCATTCCAGCGCGCCATCTTGCCGACGGTCGCTTTGTGAAGCTGCGCCACGACGCCGTTTCGATCCGCAACGGCCGCTCGCTCAAGGCCGCAAATCTCGGTCAACGCTTCTTCCTCGATGCGCTCTTTGACCCGGAACTCACGCTCGTCACGGTGTATGGCAAGGCAGGTACTGGAAAGACGCTGCTCAGCGTGGGTGCGGCGCTGCAGCAGGTGCAGGAGGCAGTGTATGAGAAGATGCTCATCACTCGCGTGATCATGCCGACCGGACGTGACATTGGATTTCTGCCCGGGCGGATGGAGGAGAAGATGCAGCCGTGGGTGCAGCCGTCCTTCGATGCGCTGGAACTCCTGATGTCCCGGCCGCGCAAGCCCGAGCAATTTGAGAAGAAGAAACAGAGCGCCCGCAAGAGCCACCAGCATTCCCGCGAAGCCCCCGCACCCTACGCCGGGGGCAACGGCGGTGGCCCGAAGTCGATGCGGCCGTGGGAGCCACTGATGCAGAGCGGCGTGCTCGAAGTGGAGGCCATTACGCACATCCGCGGCCGGTCTTTGCCAAACGCCGTCTTCATCGTGGACGAAGCTCAGCAGCTTACTCCGCACGAGGCCAAGACGCTCGTCACGCGCATGGGTCGCGGGAGCAAGATCATCCTCATCGGCGACCTCGCGCAGATCGATAATCCCTACGTGGACGCGCACACCAACGGCCTCGTCTTCACCCGCAACCGCCTGCAGGGGCAGCCTTTCATGGCCCATGTGAACCTCTTCAAGGGTGAGCGGAGCGAGATGGCGGAGGTCGCGGCGAATCTCATGTGAGGCAACCCAGGGTGCGCCCGTGCCCGGCGGGTGATTGCTTTTCCGAGAACGCCCAGATAGCAGAGGACGATGCGACCCTCGCGCAATTCGCTCCATTACGTCCGCTACCTTTTGGGGCTCAGTGAGGCGATTTGGGAAACGCTCCCAGACGAGCGCATCCTGCTGCGCAAGTACGCCACCGGGAAACGCCGCCTCGCGGAAATCGGCGTGTTTCATGGCGTGACCAGCCGGCTCTTCCGCGAAGTGATGGCGCCCGACGGGATCCTGAATGCGGTCGATCCCTTCTTCCGCAGCCACTTCGGTCTCCGCGGGTACGGCTGGGCGCGGTTCATCGCGCATAGCCAGGTGGCAAAGGTGCGCAACGGCACCGTGCAGTGGATCGAGACGATGGGTAAAGACGCGCCCCGCGACCCGCGAGTGCAGGCAACTGCGCCCCTCGATTTCGTCTTTTTCGATGGCGACCACTCCTGGGAGGGCCTGGAGGAGGACTGGCAGGCGTGGCGCGACCTTATAGCGCCCGGCGGAATTGCCTGTTTTCACGACAGCCGGGGGCCGCATGAGAATTTCGGTTGCGCGAAGTATCTCGCTGAAGTGATCTCCCGCGATCCAGACTTTGAGCAGATCGACGCTGCCGACACACTCACCGTGCTCCAGCGCCGCACCGTTTCCTGAGCCTCGACCGGAGCCATGCCGCGCGCAGAAAAGAAACGTATCGCCACCGATGGCCCGCAGGAACCGCTCGCGGCACTGGGGAGCGCCTTCGCCGGACTCGACCTGCCCGCTCTGCCGGAGGGCGCGGACTACCCAGCACAGGCGGAAGCACCGCAGCAGATCTGGAAAATGGGACGCGTCGTTCTGAGGCGGGAGACCGCGCACCGTGGGGGCAAGTGCGTGATCGTCGCGCATGATTTCGCCACGCATCTGCCAGCGTCCGTCATTGAGACGATCGCCAAAAAGATTCGCCAGGGGTGTGGTTGCGGCGGTGCGGTGAAGGGCCGGACGATTGAGGTGCAGGGTGACCAAGCGGCCCGGGTGCGCGCGGTGCTGGAGCAGGAGGGGTTTCAGGTCGCAGGCGTGAAATGACCCAGCGTGTGGGCAGCGCGCAGTCTCGCGTCAGATTTCGGAATTGAGAGCAACCGGCGGGCTCGGAGGCGGCTCGGGAGCGTGGGAACGCCGGGAGTTTACAGAGAAGAATGCAACAATTTCGGACAATCTGCGCAGAACTTTAGCATGGGCATCACGAATGCTATGGAAATTATAGTCCAGAAAAGACTCTTCCGCTCCGCGCTCAACACCCATGCCGCTCCCGCAAAAGATTGCCGATTTCGAGGTTCCCAATTCCTCGAACCACGACGGCCACGCTTCGCTTCGAGGGTCCGGGATCCGGATGCAGTCTTCGACCAGTGATCCGCTCGCAGCCGGCGATCCAACCGAGGATCTCCGCAATCTCATCGAAGAACTCCAGGCGACCGCTCGCAGCGCGCGGGCCGAACTGCGCGTCGTGGAGGTGGAACGCGACGATCTCGCGCTGCAACTCGAAGAGTCGCTCGTCCGGGTGGACCGGCTCCGGGCGAACGAACGCGAACTGCGCTCGAAGTTCGTCGAGGTGACGGCCTTGATCCGTGAACGCGATGTGGCGCAGGCCGAGGTGAAACGGATCGCCGAAGCCGCGCGGACCGCCGAAGAGCAGATCGCCGCGCTCACCCAGACACGCAATGACGCGATCCGTCAGCGCGATGAGGCTCTGCGGCGCACCGACGCCTTGAAGCGCAGTGCCGATGAGCACGCCACGCAGGCGGCCGAGGCGCTGAAGCAGGCGCTCGCGGTCCGGCAGGCGCGCGACGCCGCGCACGCTCAGAATCTCGAACTCGGCACCAAGGTCGCGCGCTTTGAGGACCGCATCGCGGACCTCGAATATGAGCATGAGTCCGCTCAGAAGACGGCGGTGCAGGCCACGCACGAACTTTCCGAGATCCGTCGGCAGCTCGAGAGCGTCATCGCCGATCGCGACGCCTCGACCGCGCAAGTGGCGAGACTCATCGATGAACTCGATGCGCAGCGTCGCAAGCTCCTCGACCTCAGCGAGCAGAAAGATGCTGCGGTGAACATCGATCACCAGCATGTCGCCGCGCTCGATGAAGCGCGGGCGCAGATGGCCAGCCTCACCCAGGAGCGCGACTCCGCGCAGCTCCGGGCGATGGAGCTGGGGCGTGAGCTCGAGGAGCTCCGGCAGCAATTCCAGACCTTTCGCGACGAGCAGCAAAAGGCGAGCAGCCTCGAGCTCGGCGTCGCCAACGACAAAGCCGTCGCGGCTGAAAATCAGGCACGTGAGCTCCGCCATGAAGCGGCAAATCTCCGCCAGCAGATCGGCGCGCTCGAACAGGCGGCAGCCAATCCGCCGGCTCTGGCTGCCGCGCACGAGGAGCTAGCAGCGGCCGCGCGCGAGAGCGCTCTCGCCCAGGCCAGCCTCCAGGAGGCGCAGCAGCAGCTCGCACAGCTTGCTGTCGCGAGTGAGGAGAGCCGCGCGCAGTCGGGTGCCAATTCCGCAGCTCTGGAAGAAGAACTCCGCTCGCTCCGCGCTCGGGCTGCGGCTGTGGAAAGTCTCGAAGCCGAGGCGAAGACCCACGCCGCCGAGGCTCGCGAGATCGCCGTCCGCTTTGAGCGCCAGCGCATTGAGACGATCGATATCGCCGCGCAACTCCAGGCCGCTCATCGCGAAATTCGCGAACTCAGTGCGAACCTCGCGGAGGCCCGCCTTCAGGTGAAGTTTGCGCAGGCGGCTAACCTCGCTGCGAAAGGCAGCGGCGCGCGGGTGAAGGCGATGGTGACGACGCTCAACGAACCCGCCAGCCGCGAACCCGCGCCAGCGCCGCGACCGATCCCTCTCGAGATCGGCGTCGCGCAACCGCTCGAGCCTCGCGAGGTCAAGAGCGCGCTCGCCGCCATGCGCCAGTGCTACCAGGCTTTTGCCAAGTGCAACGACGATCTCAGCTTGCTCAACGAGCTGTATTGCCACGTGCATGCCTTCTCCGAGCGGACCTGCGACTCTGGCCTCGTCGCGGCCCACCGGTTGACCGCCGCGTTCGCGGACTTCACGCACGGCCTCTACCAGAATCCCGTGCAGGTGAACGCCTCCACTCTGCGCTCGGTGAGCCAGACGATCGATTTCCTCGGCACGCTCATGCGGGAAGATGACCTCGCGAGCATGCCCGATCCGGCGGCGGCGCGAGTCTACGCCGTGGATGATGACCCGGAGAACTGCGAGAGCATCAAGCTCGCGATGGAGACGGCGTCGATGCACACGACGTGCGCACTCGACCCGATCGAAGCGCTCGCGGAACTCGGTGAACACCCATACGACCTGATCTTCGTCGATGTGAATATGCCGGGCATGGATGGCTTCGAGCTCTGCACGCAGCTTCGCCAGGTCGCGCACCATGCCGCGACGCCGATCGTCTTTCTCAGCGGCCTCGCGACGGTGGAGAATCGCACCCAGTCGGCGATGGCTGGCGGCACCGACTTCATCGCGAAGCCATTCAACCTCTACGAACTGACCGTCAA
>JANPIS010000036.1:0-2583 GCA_031425095.1 Chthoniobacteraceae bacterium | reverse complement strand
CGGCCTGCTGCCGGGCGCGTATCTGGTGGAGTGTAAGTCGGTGCCAGGGCGGACGAACCCACCGCCGATCTCGCTGGTCGTCAGTGGTGGGCAGACCAATGTGGGCGCAGCCACTTACTATCTCGCCGATCCAGTCACGGGGACGCCGCCGGTGGTGGTGCCATTTGAGACGGTGAACACGACCCCGAATCTGCCTTATCGCTGGGTGGGTCAGTTGCGCAGCGCAGTAGCTTCCGGCAGCGGTTTTGTGGTCAAGCCACGGGTGATCGCCACGGCGGCGCACATGGTCTTCGACGATGCCACCCTCACGGCGGCACCCGGGCTGCAATGGCTCTACCAACGCGACAAGGGCACCTACGAACCGAAGCCCCAGATTCCGCGCGGTTACTACGTCTTCACCAGCTACGCCGGGCAACGCGCTTCGGAGAACACCCCGGGCGAGAGTTCGCCCGTCTCGCAGAACCTCGACGCGGCAGTCGTGTATTTCCTGGAAGACGCCGGCCGCGGTGGGTTCGGCGGTTACCTCGCTGGCGACCTGACGCCGAATGAGTGGCTCTCGCTGCCCGTGCAGAAGACGCTCGTGGGTTATCCCATCGCCGGCATCATCGCGGCCAACCAGGGCCGGATGCATGCGACCCCGCCGGCCAATGTCACCTTCACCAATTCCTTTGGCCGCACTTACACCACCGCGGAGATCCGCAGCAGCGGTGGCAGCTCGGGCGGGCCGCTCTGCGTGCAGTTTGAAGGTGGCGCCTACTTCCCGGCGGCGATCTATCTCGGCGGCACCGGCCAGACCGTGGTCCGGGCGATCGACAGCGACGTGGCGGAGATGTTTCGCCGCGCCGAAGTGAGCGCCAACGGCGGCGGAAACCAGGGTGACGGCGGGATCACCCACACGAACTCCGCGCTGGGCGGCGGCACGGCCGCGGGCGCGTCCTTGCGAGTGAACCTCGGGCCCTCGGCCGTCGTGAGCACGGGACGCTGGAAGATCGGGACGAGCGGCACGGAACGCAGCAGCGGCTATCAGCAGACTGGCCTCGTCCCGCCGGTCGTGAGCCTCTATTTCACGGCCGTCGCGGGTTTCATCACCCCGGGCCTGCCGTCCGGCTCCGCCATCTCGCAAGCGCTCTCCTCGGGGCAGCTCAGCACGGTGACGGCGATCTACCACGGGATCACCGCCCAACCCCCCGACCGGACCGTGAATCCGCTAGCCACCACCACCTTCACCGTAAGTATCTCCGGCACGCCGACGAGTTACCGCTGGCGGCGCAACGGCGCGAACCTGACCAATGGTGCCACCGCCAACGGCACCACCGTCGCCGGAGCCACGGGCGCTACTTTGACCCTGAGTAACATCCAGCTCGCCGATGCGGGTAGTTACAGCGTGGTGGTGACTTGGGACAATGGCACCCGGACCAGCAATGCCGGGACCCTCGAAGTGCTGTCCGCGATGGACGCCTGGCTCAGCCAATACTTCACCACCGAGGAACAAAGCGACCCGCTTATCTCCGGACCGAACGCCGACCCCGGGAAAGATGGAGTGTGCGTGCTGCTGGCTTACGCGCTGAACCTCCACCCCAAAAACGCCGACTGCCGACTCATGACCCCCGGCACCGGCACCTTTGGCCTGCCCGTCGCGACTCGCCAGAATGTCAGCGGCCAGAAATGGCTCGCGCTGGAATTCGTCCGCCGCCGTGCTGCCGTCGCTCCGGGCATCACGTACCGGGTTGATTTCACCGGCAACCTTCCGAACGCCACGTCCTGGTCTCCGACGGGCACCGAAACGGTCACGCCGATCGACAGCACCTGGGAGCGCGTGCTCGTGACCGACACGCAGCCCGCCACCCCGGCTCGCTTCGGACGCCTCGTCGTCACCCAGCCGTGAGTCTGCTCCCGTGTGATCCAAGCTGGACGTTCTTCGTCACGCTCCGCTCCCTTGTGCTTTGAAGCTCGCTTTCTCCGGCAAACCTCTGGCGGTGGCGCTGGCCGGGAGCGTGCTCGTGGCGGCGCTGGCCTGGGCATGTCTGACCAAGCCGTTTGCGGGGGCTCTCGCCCGATTGAGCTACGAGCTCCCATTTGCCGTGCGGGCGGACATCGCGACGTCTGAGGTCTGTCTGGTGACGCTCGATGAAAAATCCGCCCTCGCCTTGCAGCAGCCGCTGGATGCGCCGTGGGATCGGCGCCTGCACGCGGAACTGGTGCGCAAGCTCTCGGCGGCCGGCGCTCGTGCGGTGCTCTTCGATATCGTCTTTGATGCGCCGAGCAGCGATCCCGCGGTCGATGCGGAGTTTGCGGCGGCGCTGAAGGAAAGCGGGAATGTCTTCCTCGGCGGCGCGCTGCGGTCGGCGCCGGGTCGCGAGGTGGTGGAAGAGCAAATCCTCGCGCCCACACCAGTTCTGCGCCGGGCGGCAGCCGGTTGGGGCCTGCTGGCCTTCCGGCCGGTCGACCCGGATTTCGGCGTGCGCCGAATTTTCCCTGGCACCGAGGAGGTGCCGAGCGCCGCCTGGCGCGTCGCCCACAAGCTCGGAGCGGCCATCCCCGCGAAGCCGGAATTTCCCTTCCCGGAGCGCTGGCTCAATTTCC
>JANPIS010000035.1:0-20137 GCA_031425095.1 Chthoniobacteraceae bacterium | reverse complement strand
TCATGGAGCCGACTCCGCCCGCGATGAGATTCGTGCTCTCATACGGATCGGCGACGAGATCGTAGAAGAGATCCGTGCCCGTCTTGAGCCGGATGAGCTTATACTGCGCGTCGCGGATGACCCGGCCGCTGTTGTTCAGGGTGGGAGATGCGAGATCCCAGTAGTCGTCGAACGTGCGATCGCGGGTGACGGCCTGATTATGCAACACGGGCAACAAGCTCTGGGAATCCAGCACGGTGCCCAAGGGGACGGAGCCCGCGACGTCGATGCCCGCGACTTGGAGGATCGTGGAGTACAGATCGACGACGTGGGTGAGCACCGTCGAGGTGCGCCCTGGTGAAACCACGTCCGGTCCGCGGATGATCATCGGCACCCGGATACCGCCCTCGTAGAGCGTCGCCTTGCCACGGTTCGCGGGATACGGTGTTTGCAGCGTCGCGGACGGCGTGCCGTTGTCGCCGATGAAGATGATGTCGGTGTTGGCGAGGACGGCCGGAGTCATGTCGTTGATGAGCCGTCCGATCTCCGTGTCCATCGCCTCGATCGCGGCATTGTAGTAGCTCAGCGGATTCGCCGTGATGTCGGCGGCGTCGCCGCTCAGTGAGGCATAGGTCGGGCACAGCGCATTCGGCGGCTTGTGATAAGGCGTGTGCGGCGCATTGAAAGCGACCCACGTGAACCACGGTTTTCCGTCGCCGCCCTGTGCCACCGGCTTGCGTGCATTGATGAACGCGAGCGCGTCGTTGACGTTGTCGGTCGTCGCATAGGTCGTCGAAGTTGCGCTCGATGCCGTCGCGCCGCTGCCGGTGACCTTCGTCCACGAATTGAAGTCCGTGATTTCGCCGATCAAAGCGCCGGCAAACGAAGGCCAGCCGCCGATCTGACACGGGGCGGTCTGCCCGCCGCCGAGATGCCATTTGCCGATGTGCTTCAATTGGAAATCCAGACTGCCATTCGCCGCAAAGGCGTCGGGCAAGGTAAACTCCGCGGCTTTGAGCGAGTTGTTTGAGGCCGCTCCGCCATTGACATTCGCCGTGCCCGTCCGGAAGCCGTAACGACCGGTGAGAATGGATGAGCGGGCCGGCGAACACACGGTGTAGCTGTAGGCCGTCGTGAACTTGACCCCGTTTGCCGCGAGCGACGCGATGTTCGGAGTCGGTGCCAGTTGCGCCCCAGGGCTCGTGTTGAAAACCGCGCTGGCATCCAGCCCGAAGTCGTCGGCGATGATCAGGAGCACGTTCGGCGGCGGAACGGTGAGGGTGAAGGTGGTGCTCGTCGTCGTCGTGCCGTCGTTCACGGTGATCGTGATTGTCGCTGTGCCGCTCTTCCCGAGCGCGGGTGTCACCACCACGCTGCGGCTCGCACTGGTGCCGCTGATGACGATGTTCGCAATCGGCACGAGCGTCGTATTGGACGAGGAAGCGGTCACCGTGAGGCTCGTCACCGCCGTCTCCGTATCGCCGATGGTGAAGCTCAGCGCACTCGTCGCTGCATTTCGCACCGTGGTCTGATTGGAAATGCTGGTGATCGTCGGCGGATCATTCGGCGTGAGCGAATAGCTCGTCGTGGCGTTCTGCGAGACAGTCGCCGCGCTCTGGCCGGTAGCGTCGTATGTCGCGAGGGCGGTGCGATTCACGCGGCCGTATTCCGTGCCACTGGCACCGAGCGCCGTGTAGGTCGAATCTGCCGAGATCCCCGTCGAGACGATGCCACTCGCCTTGCTCGTCCATGCGGATTGGTTCGGGGAGGCGTCCACCGAATACGTGCCGCCTTCGACCGCACTCCAAGTAAGTGCAACTGTGCTCCCCGAGACGGTTGGCGTATTGATCGCGAGGGCCTTGTTCGCACCGCCGATGAAATACTGGGTGAGCGGCGTGTCTGCATTCATCACAGTCGCCGTCGTGCCGCCACCCGTGGGGTTGCCGAAATACTGACGTCCAGTGGTGTAAGGATACGCTGGCGAGTTATCGGCATTGATCGTCGTAAAGTAAGCCCAGGTGCCCGCGGGAAACTCCGGCGTCACGCAGAAGCGCACGTTTTGCTCATTGAGATCGAAATCAGCGCCCTGAGTCTGCGCCGGAATGAGGTCGCCCCGGTAGTCGAAATCCTCGATGTAGTGCCCGAGCAGGTAGGTCGCATTCACCGGCGGGCCGTATTGCGCCGGGGTGAGCGTCGGTTTGTTTTGCACGCGCTGCGCCCAAGCCGGGAGGACTTCGCGCACGGTGATGTTGGTCGTGCCGTTGGAGCCATTGCGCAGCGCAAAACCCGAGACCATCCGCCGCACGCCACTGCTGGCATTCATCGGGCTCGAGTAGCCGTAGGGTCCGTACACCGGCAATCCATCCGCCGCCCACCCGACGATCGGCGAGTGCGCCGTGACCGGCGCCGTGCTCTCCGTGTAGCGGTTCGTCGTGGCATTGTAGTCCACGTGATCGCCGAGCTGGTAGCGGAGGCCGATCGGCTGCGCGTGGTTGTGATAGTTGTTGCCGGCCTGGTGCGCGAGCGCCGGATCAAAGGTCGGGCCTTCATTGTGCCAGCCGTCGCGATTCCAAATGCCGTCGCCCACGAATGCCGTGTTCGGCCTGGCGTCCGCCGCGTTCGCCGTCGAGTAGGAGAAAGCGTCGCGGCTGTCGAAGATGGAAACGCCATTGACCATGCGCCCCGTCGCGCCGAGACCCGTGCCCTGCTTGGTTGTCGGCGGCACGTAGCTCGCATTCGCCTGCACGCGCGGGATGCGGTAAATGCTCGCGGTATTCGTCGGAAAGCTCGGGAAATTCGCCGGCCACGGCCCCATCACGTAGCTCGCGAGACCGGTGGTGCGAATATACACCCAGTTCGCCGAGTAGTTGATCTCGGTCACCCCTGCATACACCGGATTGGCCTGCGTGGTCGTACCTCGGGACCAGGTGGCGGACTTGACCCTGGTGGCCAAAGTCTCGTCCGCGACGGAAGCATAAATGCGGGCGTATTGCCCGGAATTCGCCGTGAACCACGATGTGAGCTGCGGGTCGGCCTGGGCCGCAACGATACTGGCAAAAAGGACGAGGAGGGCAGGGCGGATCATGGGAGTCTTGTGAGGGGTGGGGCGGACTCAGGATGCAAAAGGAACCTTTAGAGGAGATGAAGCGGACGCTTTTTCGAAGAAATGAGGGGACGAAACGCTCCGGAGCCAATCTGCGCCGTCCTACCGATGTCGCCATTGGCCAACCGGCCAATGCGCGAATGTCGCCCCGCACGGCGGTCGTTTCCGTCCACCGCGAGCGCCCATTTCGCCGCCGACGAGAGATGGACCCTGGACTCGCACCAGGTAAGAGCAGATTTGCAACCCGCTGCCTCGTCGACTTCGGCATGTCCATCGTTTCGCTGGAGAGCGAGGTCCGGTGTGACGCGGATCGCGACTCCAATCGCTGCGCACGGATGCATCAATGATGCCAGAAGGCAGGGAAGTCTCAGAGCACGCCTCCAGCTGCGTGAGCCCCGGGCGCTTACTTTCGGGCCGATTTTGAGCGGCTCTCCAATTCGCGCCGTAGCTCGTGCACTTTTGCCACGATTTGCTCCTCCAGTTCCGGGGCCCAAGGGCTCGGATGGATGGTGCTGTAACGCATGGCGTCGCCCGCCTCGTAACCGCCCTCTTCGCGCACCCGCCGACTCGGGATGTAGCCCATCACGTCGTTCGAGTAGCCGGCCACCCACACCGCTGCCTTGCCCGAGAGTTCCCGCTTCAGCCGCAGGGAGTAGTCCACAGTGGTCTCGCCGCCGAGCGCGGTGAGCACGAGGTCTTCGCCGAAGTGGACGACCTGCACGGGAAAAGGATAGGTGGACGGAAGCACGCCGTCTTTCTCGAGCTTCGCCAGCATCCGCCGCGCATGCGCCGCGAGGAACTTGTCCTTGCCCGTAAGCCGTTGCTCGAACTCCACGCGCGATGGCGGCGTCGAGTAGGCGAGATCGATCTCGGCGAATGCGGCGTGCAGCGGGCCCTCCAGGGCCCGCGGCGGCACGACCGAGAGCGCCGTCTCCACCGCCATTGCGAGTGCGCGACCGTGGCGCTTCGCGTACTCCAGTTCGCGGCGCGGATACGGATTCTGATCTCCGCTGCAGCCATTGAGAAACAGCGCCGTCGCGCCGGGATGATCGGCCTGCAGGTACTCCTGCGCGTAGCCGGGATAGTCTCCGCAGAACTGTTGAAAGCCGAGCGTCGTCGCATGGCAAGCGTAGCCGAAAAGCATGGCGCGCAGCTTTCCAGCCGCATCCAGCGCGCTAAGCACCGGCACGTCGTGATCCACGGGTCCGTCGGGATACGGACTGTTGGAATACCCGCTCGCGGTGGGCAGCCGGCGATTCATGGCGAAGCCGGCGCGCGCATGACTGTACACGAGCCGCGCGGGAGCCGAATCCTTCAACGCGGCCCCGATCAGGGTGAAGACCTTCTCTTCCAACTGCTGCCCGTATTTCACTCCCGGCGAGTCCGCCGGAGTGTCATCGTCCGCAAACCCGCCCCAAACGCGGAACGAAGGTCCGCAGTGGGTATGCGAGGCATTGAGGAGCAACGCTTCGCGTGGCAGTCCGTGCGTTTCCTTGAGACGCCGCTCGAGGTTCAGCCGCAAATCGCGCGGCACACCGATGAGATCCATCGTGACCACGACGAGCTTCGCGCCTGCCGCATCTTCGATCGAGAGCGCCTTGGCAAAAAGATCCTGTACTTTTCCCTCCGACGGTCCGGTCCGCGAAGCATAGCCAGCCATCGGTATGTCCACATCCGGGGTGATCACCACGGAGGCGACGCCGACCTTCCATGGGGTGGGGAGTGGAGGCGCTTCGGCGGCCGTGATGCTGGTGAGAGCGGTTGCCGCGGCGAGGAAGCGAATGATCGTTTTCATGGTCTGGGGGAGGCGGAGTGGGGCGTGAGCGGAAGGGATCAGTCTCCGGGCTGCGGCGCGCTCCCTTCGCGGGCGAAGACGACGCGACCATCCACGTAAGTCGCCAGCGGCTCGATCGTGCTGAGTTCAGATTCGGGGCAGGTGAGGATGTCGCGGTCGAGGATCAGGAAGTCAGCGCGTTTGCCCGGTTCGAGCGAGCCGACCTCTTTTTCGAGGAAGAGCAGACGGGCGTTGTTGATCGTGTAGAAGCGGAGGGCTTGCTCGCGGGTCAGCGACTCCTCGGGATGGAGTTGGCCTTCGTACCACTTCGCGCGGCGGGTGACGGCGGTGGCGATGCCGAGGAAGGGATTGTAGGGATTGATGCTGCGCAGGGAGCCGACCTTTTGCATGTGATCGGAGGCGCCGCCGACGAGCACGCCCGCGGCGAAGAGACTGCGCAGTGGTTGAAAGTAACGCAGCCGATCGTAGCCGAACTGCTTTTCGAGAGTGCGGGTATCGAGGTAGAGCCACGCGGGCTGAATATCCATGCCGACGCCGAGCTTCGCGGCCTGCGCGATGGCGGCGGCGCTCTGGAAGTTGCAGTGGGTGATGTTCGGACGCGTGGGCGCCACGGGCACATCGCGGTTCACGGTCTCGTAAGCATCGAGCAGGGCGTGTACGGCGCCGTCGCCGACGGAGTGGGCGGTGAATTGCAGGCCGAGTTCCACAGCCGTGCGCACGGCGGGGACGAGCTTGTCGGGCGTCATGAAGAGCACGCCGCGATACGCCGGATCGGTGATCCCATACATCGCGCTCACGCCCCACGGCTCGCGCATGTAGGCGCTGCCCGTGAGCATTCCACCATCGAGGTACATCTTGATGCCGATGATGCGCACCCATGGATCGCGTGCGGTGAAAAGCGGATCCTCTGCGACTTTGCGCATCTGCGCCTGAATCGTCGGCACGGCGGCGAGGTAACTGACGCCGTAGCTCGCGGCCACCCGCACCGTGAGTTTCCCAGAGTCGCGCAACTTCACATATTGCTCGAGAGCGATGGCGCTGCTGTCCCGGTCGCAGATCGTGGTGAGCCCGGAGGCGTTGTAGTCACGGAAAAGTTCCGCCAACCGGGTGAGGCGCTCTTCGGGAGTCGCGGACTTCGCACTGCTCGTGGATTTCACGAAGCGCGTGCAATTACGCAGCACGCCGGTCGGTTCGCCGGTTTGCGGATCTTTCTCGATGAAGCCGGCGCCGCCATCGCTCACGGTGAAGTCGCGGTCGATGCCGCTGAGTTTTAATGCGAGGGAATTGAGCGCGGCGTCGGGACCGGTGCGGTAAAGCACGGGATGTGCGGGCGCCGCGGCGTCCAGTTCGGCGCGCGTCGGATAACGCTGTTCGCGCAGCCGCGTGATGAAGACTTGCTGGAGGACGATCCAGTCGCCGGGCTTCACGATTTTCGCGCGTTCGCGGATGTAGGCGAGGACGTCGGCGATGGATTCCATCTCGGGGATGCGATGATCCCACTCCGTCATGCTCGCCCCGGTGGGATGCGTGTGTGAGTCGATGAGCCCGGGTATGATCGTCTTGCCGGCGAGGTCGATAACGCGGGTCCGCGCGCTCCGAAGTTTCAGGATTTCCTCGTCGCTGCCGACGGCCGCGATGTGATTTCCATCCACGGCCATCGCGGAGCGGATCGAGGGGGTTCCGTCCACGGTGACGATCTTGCCGTGGTGAAGGATGAGGTCGGGCGCTGCCGCGACGGCGAGCGCGGCAGAGGCAAGGAAAGCGGAAAGGAGTGCTCTCACTTGCAGGAAGAGAGAAAGGCCACGAGGTCGAGCAACTCCTGCTCGGTGAGCGTACGATCGAGGCCGGGGGGCATGAGCGAGGTGGGCAGCGCCTGCATCCCGGTGATCTGCGCGCGCGGGATCGTCTGCTCCTGGCCGGTGGGATCGACGAGCACGATGGCCTCCGGAAGATTGCGCCGAATGACCCCGAGCAGCGACTGGCCGGAGGCAGTCTCCACGGTCTGCGCTTCGTAACCCTGCGCGGTGCTGGCATTGGGGAAGACGATGGACTCAAGGATGTCCCGCGAACTGCGGATGCGACCGACGGTGGTGAGTTCCGGGCCGACGAGATTGCCGGTGCCGGCGATCCGATGGCATGACACGCACGCACCTCTGCCGGAAATGAAAAGGGCGCGACCGGCATCGGCGTGACCGCGAGCGGCGACCTCCGCGGGGAGCGTGTCGAGTCGACGCCGTTGCGCTTCGTCCTCTGTCGCTACGGCGCGCAGTGCAGGCAGCACGACCGCGAATACTTCCGGCGGCTGAGCGCTGAAGATCGTCCGCACTTCGCTTTCCGAGATGGAGCCGAGCGCGGGTGCGGACTTGAGCGCCGTGGCCCATGCGGTGCCGATGTCGGAGTCCTTGGCGCGGCGCACGGTGCCGATGAGTTCGCGTAATTCGAGTGGGCCGGCGGTGGCGAGAGAGTCCGCGAGTCTCAGGATGTGGTCTTTTTTCAAACGCACGGTGGCGAGGAGTCGTGCGGCTTCGAGTCTGGCCGATGCCGACTGGCTCGCACGCAGGGTCTCGGAGAGAAAGTGGAATGCTTCATCCGAAAGCGGTGTGTTCGACGTCGGCGCTGCGGCGAGCGCCTTCAGACGCAGCGCGATCGGGCGTTTTTCGTCGGCGGCGAACTGCGTGAGTGCAGCATCGAGTGCCGGCGCGCGGGTGTGCGCGAGCGCGGCGATGACGAGGGCTTGATCGCCCGGCGCTGCATCGGTGAGCGCAGATTGCAGATCGGCGATCCACGCGGGATCGGCAGCTCCGGAATCCGCACTCGCAAGCATTCGCCACGCGGTGCGGCGTGCGGCGAGTTCGCGGTGGGTGAGAAGTCGCGTGAGGATCGGGCGCGTGGTGGGCAGCGAATTCCGCGCCTTGAGCGCGGCTTCGAGGAGGGCGAGTCGGTCGGGAGAAATCTCCGGCATTTTCAACCAGCCCATGAAGTGTTTGGCCGCCACTGGCGCCCAATCCGCGTGACGTGCGATGATGGCCGCCGCCGCGAGCGCTTCGCCCCCCGTCCACGAATCGAGGAGAGGGAGGACGTGCCTTGCGGTGAGCGGCGATTGCGGCATTTGGTCGAGGACCCGCAGGATGCGGCGCTGCGCATCGCCCGGCTTCGAAGCGGCCAAATCTCGCAGCAGCGTCTGGCTTTGGCTGGCCCGGCCACGGATAAGCGCATCCATCACCTGATGCTCGACGTGCGGAGCGATCTCCCGCCCGAGCATCGCGAGCAGCTCCTGCGTCGTTTTTTCATCGAGTTGCGGCATTGCCCCGAGCGCCTGGGCCGCGGCAAGTTGCACGCCAGGATCGCGATGGCTCAACGCGGCGGCGAGTGCGGGAGCAGCATCCGCATTCGCGAGTTCCGTGAGCGCATTTGCCGCGGTGCGGGCGAGCTGTGCATCGTCGTCGGCGAGCCGTTTCGTGAGCGCGCTGGTGTCGCCCTTCCTCGCCATCTCCCACACTTTCGCCACCGGTGCGTCCCATGATGCGACTTTCGCCGCTTCACGATTCCGCCGGATGCGATAGATGCCGCCGGCGACGTCGGGCTTCGCGATGAGCGATGAGGGGCAGCCATTGCGAAACCATCCGCCCGTATCGACGACGAGCAGCGAGCCGTCGTGGTCTTCGAGCACGTCGGTGAGATGCGCGTCGGGGCTGCCCATCTTCAGAAACTCGCGTTCGGCGACTTTGAAGGTGGCGCCGTCACGGGTCATCTCCATACGCGTGATGCGGCCGGTATTAAAGTGGGTGACGAAGAGGTGCCCGCGCCAGTCCGGGTCGAGAGCGCCGGAGCGGTGAAAGGCGCAGCCGGACACCGCGACGTGGCCGAAGTTATGGACGACCGGCATCACCTCCAGCGTGCGCGGCAGACCGTCGATCACCTTCAACTGATCCTCGCGCGGATACACGCCGCCACGCAGCCAGTGCACGATGACGTCGCCGCGCGGGCGACTGAAGTAGAGGTTCATCGTGCCGACGATTTCGCCCTCGGGGGTGAAATCGATCTCCACGGGATTGTCTCCGGCGATGAGCGAGTGCGAGCGGAGATCGAGGCCATCCGGGCGACAGGACCAAATGCCGGAGGAGAGCCCCGTCGCGACGACTTTGCCGTCGCTCTGGGTCGCGGTGTAGCCCTTGCGTCCGTGGCACCAGTAGAGGCGGCCATTCGGGTGCAGCCATGGGCCGTGCAGATCGGCGGCATTGCCGGTGTATTCGAAGCCGGTGACGATCGCCGTGCGCTCATCGGCCACACCATCGCCATCGGCATCGGTAAAGCGCCAGAGCCCCGGAGCGGAGCAGACGTAGAGCGAGCCATCGAGCCACACGCCGCCATTGGGGAAGGTGAGCTTGTCGGCAAAGACGGTGTGTCGGTCGTAAACGCCGTCGTCGTTTTCATCGACGAGGCGGACGATGCGATTCGGGCGCTGCGCTTCGAGTTCGGCTTTGTTCAGGTTCGGGCCGGCCATGTCGCAGACGTAGAGGACGCCGAGTTCGCCGGGCGCGGCCATCACGGGATGCGCAAGGAGTGGAGGCGTCGCAACGAGGGTGGCGGTGAAACCGTCAGGGAGCGAGATCGCGGGCTCCGCAGCGAATGCAGGGACGGCACACGCGAGCAGAGCGATGAGCCGGAGGAGGGGGGCGGCGGACATGGTGTGAGGGTTAATCCCGCCGGGCGCCGCTCCAAGGTAGAAATCCGCCATCGAGCGGATTGAGGCTTGGTGTGCATGAGTTCGCGCGGCAATTTTCCAACGATGTTTTTTCCACGTCGCTCGAAGTTTGGAAGCGCGTCATGCAGCCTTTTTCCGATCCTCGCCGCGATTGTCGCGGGAACGTGTTTCGCGCAGGCTGCCCCGATGTCGCTTCGCTGGTCCCAACTCCCGCCCATTCCCGATGTGGAAGGTTTCGCCGCCCCATTCACCGGGGTCAGCGGTGGCGCGCTCATCGTCGCGGGTGGCGCCAACATTCCGGAGAACAAGTGGGCCGACGTGTTCGTGAAGAAGTGGTACGACTCGGTTTTCGTGCTCGAGCGTCCGGATGGGGAATGGAAGTCGGGGGGCAAATTGCCGCGCGCGCTTGGCTACGGCGTTTCGGTGCCGTGGCAGGATCGCATGATCTGCATCGGCGGGAGCGATGCGACGCAGCATTTCCGCGATGCCTTTTCGCTGCAGTGGAAGGATGGCGCCATGCACACTGCGGCGCTGCCATCGCTTCCGCGGGCTTGTGCGAATGCCTGCGGCGCGCTGGTCGGCAGTACCATTTATGTGGCAGGCGGAATTGAGATGCCGACTGTGACGGTGGCCATGAGGACATTCTGGGCGCTCGATCTTGCGGCGCCGGAGCCCGCGTGGCGCGAGTTGGAGCCGTGTCCCGGTCCGGCGCGGATGCTGGCGATCGCGGGCGCGAGCGATGGGACGTTCTTTCTCTTCAGCGGCGTCGCGCTCAGCACCGGTGCGGATGGCAAACCGGCGCGCGAGTATCTGCGCGATGCTTGGGCTTACAAACCAGGTGCGGGCTGGAAGCAGCTCGCGGAGCTCCCGCGTGCGGCCGTCGCTGGGCCGAGTCCGGCGGCGCTCACTGCCACCGGCGAATTGCTCCTCTTCACCGGTGACGACGGCGCGAACGCGACCTTTGCGCCCGTGGACAAGCACCCCGGTTTTCCCCGCACCGCACTCGCTTACGATCCAAAGGCAGATCGCTGGACCGCCGCGGGCGACATTCCATTTTCGCGCGCGACGGTGCCGACCACGGTCTGGCAGGGCCGTGTCGTCATTCCCAATGGCGAAGTGCGGCCGCGTGTGCGGACGCCTGAAGTGTGGGCGCTCGAACTGCCATGACCCTCTTCTGCTGCCAGCACGACATCGTGTGGGAGGATAAGTCCGCGACGCACGCGCGTGTCGAGAATGTCCCCGGCCAGATGGCGTTTCCGCCGGGCTCGCTGCTCGTCTTGCCGGAGATGTTCTCCACCGGGTTCAGCCTCGACGTCCCGCGGATCGCCGAAGGTGAAGAGCGGAAGTCCGAGCGCTTCCTTGCGGATGTCGCGAGGGCGAGCGGGATCTTCGTCGAGGGCGGTGTCGTCACCACTGGGGAAGGTGGGCGCGGACGCAACGAAGCGGTGATCTTTTCCCCCGAAGGCCGCGAGATCGCGCGCTACTGCAAGATGCAGCCATTCACGCTGGGTGGAGAATCGGCGTGTTTCACCGCGGGCGCCGCGCCGGTCGTCTTCCAGTGGGGTGCATGCCTCGTGGCACCATTCATCTGCTACGATCTGCGCTTCCCGGAAATCTTCCGACCTGCGGCACGGGCCGGGGTGCAGCTCATCACGGTCATCGCGAGCTGGCCGGAGACGCGCATCGGCCAGTGGGTGAAGCTGCTCCAGGCGCGGGCGATCGAGAATCAATGCTACGTCGCGGGCGTGAACCGCGTCGGAAGCGATCCGCGCTTTCGTTACTCTGGGCGCAGCCTGATCGTGGATTTCCGAGGCGACATCGTGGCGGATGCAGGTTCCGAGGAAAACATCATCAGCGCGGAGCTCGATCTCGGAGCGCTGGCGGAATACCGCCGTGAGCTGCCGTTCCTCGCCGACATACGGGACGACTTCGTGTCGGGACCCCAGCGGTAGCTCAGCGCGGAGTATTTCCTCGCCAGCTTTCCTCAAATCGCCTCCAGTTCGACGCACAATTTCAATTCTCCCATGAATAACCGCTCCATCCGAATCACCACCATCGCCGCCACATTGAGCCTCGGACTCTCGGTCGCCTTTGCGGCCGACGATAACCCGATCAAGGATGCCATGAAGTACGCGCACAAGGCACCGAAGGGAGAGAAGAAGCTGAGCGAGAAAATCGTCGAAGGCACGGCGAGTGATGATGACGTGAAGAAGACGCTCGAACTCTACAAGGCGATGGCGGACACCAAGCCGCCGAAGGGGGATGCGGCCGCATTCAGGGAGAAGGTCGCCAAACTCATCACCGCAACGGAAGCCGTGGTGGCCAAAAAGCCGAATGCCTCGGCCGGTTACAAGGAAGCGGCAAACTGCAAGGCCTGCCATGGCGATCACAAGGCCGACTGAGCCGACTCGGTGAGGCTCTCGCGCCGTGGCGTCACGGCGTCGTCTTCCGTCTCGTCACCGAGACACAGGAGCGATAGTTTTCCGGTCGGTTACCCCTCGGCCCATGCACAAGCTCGTCCTCACCCTTCTCACCATCACGGTCGTCGGACTTGGTTCCGCGCTGATCCGGCAACGTGGGCACATTCGCCAGCTCGAGGCGCAGCTCGCGATGCAGAAGGAAGAGGCTGTGCGCGAGGTCGCCGTGCGGCAGGAGGAGGTGGCGCAACTCCAGGAGCGCAACGAGGTCTTCAAGCGGGAGTCGGAGCAACTGCGCGAAAAGCTCGCGGATCGCACGCCGGTCGCCCCCGCGGCTGCTGGAGCGGCGCCGGAGAAAAAGGAGGCCGGCGGCGACTTTCTCAAAGGCTTCGCAAAGATGTTCACCGATCCGGAGATGAAGAAGGTGATGCGTTCGCAACAGGGCGTGGCAATCCGCATGATGTATGGCGACATGGCGAAGGAACTCGGCCTTGCCTCGGATGAGGCGAATCTCATCTTCGACCTGCTCGCCGAGCGGCAGATGACGATCAGTGCCAAGGCGATGACGGCGGGTAGTGGCACGGCGGACGCCGACACGGCGGCTGCGGAGGCGCAGAAGACGAGTGAAGGCTACACCGCGGAGCTGAAGAACATCCTCGGCGACGAGCGCATGAAGAAGTTCGAGGCTTACGAGCGCACGGTGGGCGAGCGCATGACGCTCCAGCAGTATCAGCAGAGCATGACGGCCTCGGGCATGCCGCTTGATGACACGCAGCGGAAGAGTCTGCTCGGCGTAATGACCGAGGAGCGGCTCAGGCAACCGCCGTCCAAATTCGATCCCGGGAGCAAAGACGTGGCTAGTGCCATGAAGGCAATGCGAAGCGGCGAGGGCATGGAGGAGGCGATGCAAAAACAGCGGGAGTTCAATCAGCGTGTGCTCGGCCGGGCGCGGACGATTCTCACCGCGGACCAGACGAATGCCTTCGAGGCAGCGCAAAAGCAGATGCTCGAGATGCAGGAGATGGGGATCAAGATGTGGAAGTCGGGGATGGGTGGCGGCGGGAAGTGAGGGAAAGGCGGGATTTCGTGAGTCGGATGCGCCGGATGCGCCTTTGCCTTCTGGATGTTCTTGTGGCTATTAGAGACCTGCCACGGCGTTTCCGCCGCAGTTGCTCCTTATGCTCAAGTTCCCCGCCCTGATTGCTGCCGGATTGCTCGTGTTCGCGCCCCTCGCAACTGCGGCGGGCATTGGCTTGACCGGCCAGTACTACGACACGGCGACTTTCGGCACGCTGAAGACGACGCGGGTGGATGCGGAGGTGGATTTCAACTGGGGCACGGCGATCCCGGCGGGGACCACGATCACGAATGCGGACACTTTTTCCGTCGCGTGGACGGGGCAGATCGAGCCGGAGTTTTCGGAGCTGTACACTTTCCACGTCACGGCGGACGACGGGGCGCGGTTGTGGATCGACGATCAGCTCGTGACGCTGCGGACCTTTTTCCAGGGAGGCACGGGAGAAATGCGCGGGGAGGCGCGGCTCGGGGCGGGGCAGCGGGTGAATGTGCGGCTCGAGTACATCGAGCAGACGGGCTCGGCGACGGTACGGCTGGAGTGGTCGGCGGCGTCGCGGGCGCGGGAGGTGATCCCGGCCACGCGGCTGTATCCAACGCGGGTGGACAAGGCAGGCGGTTCGCTGCTGCGCGAACACTGGAGCGGGCTGGCGGGCGGGGCGATCGCGACGCTCACGGGGAATGCGAACTATCCGGCGAAGCCGAGCGGGCGGGAGTTCATCACGAGCTTCGAGTGCCTCGCGCAGGATTGGGCGGACAGCTACGGCACGCGGGTTACGGGGTTCCTCGTGCCGGCGGTCACGGGCAGCTACACCTTTGCAGTGAGCGGGAATGATGCGGTGCAGCTTTTCCTGAGCACGGACTCGAACACCGCGAACAAAGCGCTGATCGCGAGCACGACGAGCGCAACCGCTTTCCGCGCGTGGGCCGCGCCATCCGCGCCGCGCGCGCTCGTGCAGGGTCAGCGCTACTACGTCGAGCTGCTGCACAAGGAGGACACCGGCGCGGATCACTGGAGCGTCGGGTGGATGCGGCCGGGCGATGTGGCGTTCAGCGTCATTCCGGGGAGCGCGCTGGTGCAGCCTGGGATCACGACCGCGCAGCCCGCGCAGGCCGCGCTGCTCGACACGATGGCACAGGAGCATCCGCGCATTTTCTCCACGCTGGAGCGTTTCGCGGCGCTGCGCGCGCGGTGGCTGAGCCCGACCGCGAGTCAGCAGAAGACCTGGGCGCAGAATGCGATCACCAACGCGGACACCATCCTGCCGCTGGCGGCGGTCACTTATTCGCCGGATGTCCGCGGCACCATCCTCAGCCAGTCGCGCACGGTAGTGGACCGGATGTATAAGCTCGGCGTCGCGTGGCATCTCACTGGCGACACCCAGTATGCCGAGCGCGCCTGGACGGAGCTGAGCGCGGTCGCGGCCTTCGCCGACTGGCATCCCGCGCACTTCCTCGATACCGCGGAGATGACCCACGGGTGCGCCATCGGCTACGACTGGTTTTATGCCTACTGGACGCCGGCCCGCCGCGACACCATCCGCAACGCGATCATCAACAAAGGTCTGAACGCCGGCCTCTCGCAATACACCGGCAACGCCGGCTGGACGCAGAGCGACGCAAACAATTGGAACCAGGTCTGCAACGGCGGCCTGACGCTCGGTGCGCTCGCGGTTGGGATGGAAAGGGAAACGCTCACCGAGAACATCCTGAACCGCGCGCTCAATTCCACGCGGCCCGTGTGGAAGCATTTCACCACGGAGAATGGCGCGTGGTTCGAGGGGCCGGGCTACTGGGGCTACACCACGGAGTATGGCGTGCGCATGCTCGCCGGGCTCGAGTGGGTGCTCGGCAGTGACTTTGGCATCAGCACCACACAGGGCCTTTCCCAGGCGGGCTTTGCACCGATCCTCAGCCTCGGCACGGCGAATATCATCTTCAACTTTGGCGACGCCAGCGCGGGCGGGGCGACGCGCGGGCCGGTCTTTCAATGGTTCGCGCGGCGCTATGGGATGCCGGTCTATGCGTGGTGGGAAAATCAGGGGAATGGCGGGGCGCTCGATGCGCTCTGGTATAGCGCGAGCGCGGACTCGCTCGCGACCACGGGCACCACGCCGGACATGGCTTTCCACGGCGAAGTCGGCACCGCTTTCAATCCGCAGGAAATGCTGACGATGCGCGGGCGCTGGAACGACAGTCGCGCAACGTTCATCGGGAGCAAAGGCGGCGACATGGGCGAACAGCACACGAATCTCGACGCGGGCACCTTCGTGCTCGATGCGCTCGGCAAGCGCTGGTTCCACGAGCTCGGCTCCGACAACTACGCGCTCGCGAATTACTTCTCCCTCGGTTCGAACGCCAGCGGCACGGATCGCTGGGATTACTATCGCTGCCGCGCGGAAGGGCAGAATACGCTCGTCATCAATCCGGGCGCGGGCGCGGATATGCAGCTCGGTGCGCTCGCGCCGGTCATCGCCTTTCAATCCGAAGCGAACGGCAGCGGCTCCTTTGCGATTCACGATTGCACGGCGGTTCACAGCGGCATGACGCGGGTCTGGCGCGGCACGCGGCTCTTTGGTGCGCGCGACGAGGTGCTGGTGCAGGATGAGATCGTCGCGGCTTCGGGGAAAACGGTCTGGTGGTTTGCGCACTACACGTCTCCGACGACGACGGTGGTGATCGATCCCGACGGCACCTCCGCGACCATGACGCAGGGCGCCGAGCGGCTCTGGTGCAAGATCCTGAGCAGCGCCGGCACTTTCCAGATCATGGACGCGGTGCCGCTGCCGACGTCGCCGAATCCCGCTGGCCAGAATCCGAACACTGGCCACAAGAAACTCGCGATCGCGCTCACTGGCGTCACGAATACGACGCTCGCCGTGTGGTTCGTGCCGCTCGCCGCGGGCGAACTTCCTCCGCTCACGCCGCCCGCGATCGTGCCGCTCAATACCTGGAACATCGCCGCGCTCAGCGATCCGCCCGCGGCCAGCGATGGCAACGCAACGCTCGCAGGCGAGAACGCGGTCGATATCGATCTCCGCAACTACGTGACCGACGACAGCACGCCCGCGTCGCAGATGCGCTTCAGCGTGAGCGGCGCGGTGAATGGCACCGTCGTGCTGCTGGCCGATGGCCATACCGCGCGCTTCACACCTGCGCCCGGCTTCTCCGGCGTGCCGACGTTCAGCTTCACCGCCACGGATACCACGCCCGATCCGCGCGCCGTGCTCGCTTATGATTTCGAGCTGCCGAGTGCTTCCGATCCGGCAGTGGTCACAGATGCCTCGGAGCACGGACGCGATGGTGCGCTCGACGCGATCGGCACCGGCACCGCGACGCTCGGGACCGATGTGCCCACGGCGCTCGGTCGCGCCGGTCGTGCGCTCGACCTGGTTGAGAATGGCGGCGCAAACGCCGCCCGACTCAGCCGCACGATCTCAACCGCGGAGCTAAACTTCAACACGTCGGACTGGACGATCGCCGGCTGGTTCAAACGCCGCGACGCTGGCAGCGACGACATGATTTTCCACCTGAACGCGGGGGATGGATTCGGCACCGCGGAGGAGCTCTACCTGTTCGCGCGCGGCGCGAACCAACTGACGCTGCACCACTATCCCGGTCCCGATGTGGACTTCACCGTGAGCACCGTGCCACCCGGTGCGTGGCGCCACTTTGCCGTGGTGCGCAGTGGCACCGTGCTCAGCGTGTATCTGGATGGCATGCTCGTCGGCAGCGACAACACCTTCGCCCTCGCGATCAATCAGAGCGCGCCGCTGATCTTCGGCGGGCACATTTCGGTCGACCCGCTCTACGCGCCGCGCTGGTTCGATGGGCAGCTCGATGAACTCGCGGTTTTCTCCGACGACCTCAGCGCCACGGAGATCGGGAATCTCGCCGGCGGCATGACCGTGCGGCACTTCGGCGGGCTCAGCGCGATGGGCACGATCACGCTCAGCGCGAGTCCGGTCACTTACACTTGGACGAATGCGACCACCGGCGCGCTGACGTGGAGCTCGAACGGGAATTGGTCCGGCAACACGCCGCCGGTGAGCAGCCGCGGCAGCACCGTGCAATTCTTCACCGGCCAGACCATCACCGGCAGCACCGTCGCGGCGAACAACAACCTCGCCGCGAACTTCCAAATCAACACGCTCTCGCTGGGCGGCACGAGCACCGCGGCGACGAACGTGACCATCGGCGGCAACTCGATCGCGCTGCTGAATAACGGCGCGCTCAATCCCACCGTCGCGCTCGCCGCCGCGAACTCGACGATCACGTACGACGTCACCACGCCGCTCATGCTTGGCGCCGACACCACCTTCGCCGCGACGAATAGCGGACGTTTCATCTTCAGCGGCGACCTCAGCGGCCCCGGCGGCATCACACGCACGAGCAGCAGCAGCACCCTCATCCTCAGCGGCACCAATACTTACACCGACGACACGACCATCGCCGCCGGCACGCTGCAGATCGGCAATGACGGCGCGACCGGCACGCTCGGCGCAGGCGACGTGACCGTCGATGGCACGCTCCGCTTCGACCGCACCGGCACGCTCACCGTCGCGAACAACATCGGGGGCAGCGGCGGCGTGATGATCGACTGTCCGAGCGGCGCCGGCACCGTCGTCTTCACCGGCAACAACAGCTTCGCCGGCATCGTGAATGTGAACTCCGGCGCGCTGCGGATCACCAGCGCCGCCGTGCTCGGTGAAGGCGCGAAGCTCATCAAGCTCACTAACGGCACCGCCGGCAACCCGCAGCTCCGCCTCGACGGCAGTAGTGCGGATATTGAACTGCCGCCGGAGTTCACCTTCCAGACGAGCAACAACGCCACGGGCGCGATCATCAACGAAGCGGGCGACAACAGCATCGCTGGCAATATCAGCCTCGCCGGTGGCGGCGGGGACACGGGGATCGTCGTCGCCGCCGGCACGCTCACCATTTCCGGCGACATCGCGCCGATCACGACTGCGCGAAATCTGCGCCTGCGCGGCGCGGGCACCGGAGTCATCACCGGTTCGATCAGCGATTATGCACCGGGCACCGCGCTCGTGAGCGTCGCCAAATCGGAGTCCGGTACATGGTCGCTGAATGGCCCCGTGACGCACACCGGCAGCATCAGCGTCACCGCCGGCTCGCTCTATGTGAATGGGAGCGTCACCGCCGCCTCGAGCGCGGCGTGCAGTGTCGGCGCGACCTTTGGCGGCAGCGGCAGCATTAGTTGCCTCGCCGTCATCAGCGGCAATCACGCCCCCGGCAATGCCACCGCGGGGGCGCAGGTCTTCGCCTCGAGCGTGAGCTACGGCAGTGCGAGCCATCTCCAGTGGGAACTCATTGCGAATAACGCCGCGGTGAATGACTTCGATCAAGTAAGCGCCGCGACCGTCACGGTAACGAATGGCGCGCGCCTCGATCTCTTCCTCAACCGCGCCGGCAGCACCGTTGATTTCACCGACGCCTTTTGGAGTGCAAATCGCACCTGGCCCGCGGTCATCGCCCCGAGTATTATCGGCACCTTCCAACTCGGCACCCTCACCGCCGACAGCACCGGGCGGAGCACAAGCGGCTGGGGCACCTTCACCCTGCAACACACCGGCACCGCCGTGAATCTCGTGTGGACCGCAGCAAGCGCGTGGCAGCAATGGCAGGCCATGAATTTCGGCGCGAGCTGGAGTAACGCCACCCTCGCCAGCCCGACCGCCGATCCTGACAAGGACGGCGTGAGCAACGAAAAGGAACGCATCCTCGGCACGAACCCGAACAGCGCCACCCTGCAACCGCTCACGCTCACCAAGACCGCCGCCACGCAGGTGACGCTCTCCTTCACCGCGCTGGCAGCCACTGGTCCCGGCTTCACCGGTCTGACCCGCCGCTACACGCTCGAATCGACCACCGATCTCACCCAGTCTGCAAGCTGGCAGTCCGTGCCCGGCTACCAAGCCATCGCCGGCGCGGATCAGGTGGTCAATATCGTGCATCCCATCGACGTCCCGCGCCGTTGCTTCCGGGTAAGGGTGTGGCTCGAATAGGGGGCAAGCGCGACAAAGCGATAGGTCGGTAGCCGACTTTTGCCGGACTCTGAACTGCTCACGATGGCGCTTCCGAGAACGGGCCGATCTTCACGCACCCGCCGAGATAAGCGTGAACCTCCGCGCGGAACTCTGGATTTTGCAGGAAGGCAAAGCGATCCTTGGCGGAAAAGTTGGTGTGCAGGACGACGCGGGAGAGCGATTGCGGTACAGGCGCGAGCATGACGCCTCGCGCGCGGCGGACGCAACCGCTTCGCGGTTGGCCCGGCTTGCTCAGGAGACCCAAGGTTTTTCAAACCTTGGGCGGGAAGACGAAGCGCCCTTGGCGTTGCCGCCCGAAAACAAACGACCACCGATTGTCAGATTCTCGCTCTGACCCCATCGGCCCCCACCGCGCCCGGCGAGCCTTCCGCTCCCACCGTGGCCGTCCGCCCTTTCAGCTCCGCGAGACAGCGGCGACCGCCCCTTGGGCGATCATCTCCGCCCTCGCCCTTTCCATAAACGAATGGCATGCTGCGAGCCCATGCCGCTGCATTTGAAAGTCACCGCGCCATGACTGTTCCCACCCTTCATCCTTTTCGTGTCTTCCTCCTTCCGGTGTGCGTTTTTTTGGCGTGCATGGGTGGCGAGGTGCGGGCGCAGGTTCCGGGACCGGGGTGGGCGCTGAGTTGGAGCGATGAATTTGACGGGGCTGCGCTGGATACTGCGAAGTGGAGTATTACCACGGGCGCGCGCCGGGATGCGCAGAATGTGGCGGCGGCGGTGAGTGTGGGCAGCGGGGCGCTGACGATTGCGACTTACACGGAGGGCGGGGTTCACAAGACGGGGTTTGTGGGCTCGGCCGGAAAGTTCACGGATGCGTTTGGCTATTGGGAGGCGCGGGTGCGGTTCACATCGCGGGATGGGATGTGGTCGGCCTTTTGGATTCAATCGCCCACCATTAACAACACCGGCAACAACCCGGCGGCGAATGGCACGGAGATCGATGTGGTGGAGCACCGGAACAAGGACACCGGCGGGACCACGATCAACAAC
>JANPIS010000034.1:0-8074 GCA_031425095.1 Chthoniobacteraceae bacterium | reverse complement strand
TTCGGCGGCACGGTGATTAAACCACTTATCGCCTGAGTCCTTTTTGAGCGTGTCATGCACTTTGCGCGGCTCCTTTCCTCTGTGTTCATCGTGACTCTGTGGTGCAGCGCCACTTTTTAACCGCAGAGACACGATGAACACGGAGGACTGTGATCGGCGAGAAGTGCACGACACGCTCTAAGCCTGCGGGGCTGCCGGTCTGCGAATCAGCTCGGCATAAGTGGCCGCCGGGCCGTCGCCCCACGGGTCGTGGCGCTGGCGCTCCAGCCCGCGCGGGTAGTCGATGGAGAAAAGCCCGAAGCGGGGGGTGAAGCTGCCCCATTCGTAGTTATCGAAGAGGCTCCAGTGCAGGTAACCGACAATCGGGATGCCATCAGCGACGAGCGCGTGGACTTCGCCGATGTGGCGGCGGAGGAATTCGCTGCGGGTGATCTTGTCGCGGCGTGGGTTGACGCCGCGGTTGTCGCGACGGCGGCGGATAGCCATGCCGTTCTCGGCGATAAGTACGGTCTGCCCATACTCCTGCGCATAGAGCGTGCAGAAGAAGCGCAGCCCGGCGGGCAGCACGCGCCAGTCCCACCATTTGCTGGTGATGGTGGCGAGAACCCAGGAGCGGAAGCTGCGATTGCGGAACTCATGATCCCACAGGACAGGCAGACGGAAGGCGTGCGCGGCAAAGGGATCGTAGTAATCGAGCCCGATGAAGTCGGTAACGGTGACCTCGTCCCCGGCATAGAGCGCATCGAGGGCGGGTGCGAAATGCTCGACGTCGAAGCGCCGGAAGCCGGTCCACTGGAAGAAGCGCTTCATTGCCGTGCCGAGGTAATACGCTGCATCGCGATGCAGCGGGAGGCGGGCGTCGGAGAAGGCGCGGTCGAACTTTCGCGCCTCGGCGCAGATGTGGGCCGAGAGCTCACTGCGCGCGACGCCACGCCGGCGGGCGGCGCAGAGATCGAGCAGGAGCTTGTCGCACCAATAGAGATCGGAGCAGTAGTTGTTGAAGCTGATGCGAGGGGCGGTCCAGCCCATCTCGCGGTAGAGCGAATGGATGGCTCGGTAGGCCAGAATGTGCGCGCGCAGCAACTCGGCGAGGGATCGCGTGACGTGGTGAAACCCCGCGCGCGCCTCGGCCGGGAACTGGCGGCCGAGATAGGTATTCAGGGCGAGCATGTTGGGCTCATTGATGGTGATGAGCCAGCGCAGCGGGCGCTCGAGGCGGGGGTTCAGCTCCGCGCAAATCTCGCGGGCATAACGCGCGAATGTTTCCGCCGTGCCTTCCTCGAGCCAGGGGTCGGGACCGAGCCATGCGGGATGCACGAAGTGGTGCAGGGTCACGACCGGCTCGAGTCCGGCGCGCTGGCACGCGCGCAGGATCTCCGCGTAGTGATCGAGCGCGGCGGGGTCGACCTCCATGGCTCCCGTCGGCCACATGCGCGTCCACTCCACGCCGAGGCGAAAGGCATTCAACCCGAGCTTCGCGGCTTGCGCAAAGTCCTTCTCGTAGCGGTGCCAGAAGTCCGCCGCCTCCCCGCACACGGCGACATCGCCGCGCACTTCCGCGGCGGCCCAATTGCTGACCGGCTGGCCGGGGCCGTTGTATCCGCCTTCGGCCTGATAGGCGGACGTGGCGACGCCCCACAGGAACGGCTCGCCCATCACCCTTCCCCGGCGGCGGCCTCGGTCATCGCTTTGCGCTGCGTCTCGTCGAGAACGAGCGGCGGGCCGTAGTCGGCGAGCAGCGTCCGCACGACCTCGCGCGCAGCATGCGGCCGGCCGAGCGCGGCCGCGGCAGTGCGCATGCGCCCAAGACGCGAAGGGTCGGCGAAGAGCCGGCCGAGCTTCCACGGGAGCGTCGTGAGTTCATTGACGCGGATGGCCGCGCCCTCTTCGAGCAAGTGATCGCTGTTGCGCTCCTCCTGGCCGGGGATGGGCGAGACGATGCACATGGGCAGACCACACGCGAGCGCTTCGCTGGTCGTGAGGCCACCGGGCTTTCCGATGAAGAGATCGACGCTGTGCATCAGCTCATGCATGTGATCGCAGTAGCCGAGAACCGCGAAGCGCTCCGGAGCCGTCGCCGTGAGTTCGCGGATGCGTTGCTCCAGCTCTGCGCTCTTTCCGCAGATCACGATGACCTGCACTTCCGCCGGCAGCTCGAGCAGGCGGCGAACGACGACCTCCGTGGGACCGACGCCCAGCGCTCCGGCGGAGAGCAGGAGTGTGAGGCGATCCGCGCGCAGGCCGAGACGAGCCCGGACTGCGGCGCCGTCCACTGGCCTGGCGAAGTCGGGATCGATCGGAATGCCCGTGACGCTCACACGGTCGCCCGGCAGTCCGATCGCTTCGAGGTGGGCCTTGGTCTCCGGGATGGCGACGAAGTACCGGTGAAAGACACGCGACAGCCACATCGCGTGACAATCGAGATCCGTGACCACGATCGAGAGATGCGTCTTCAGATCACCGCGCTCGATGAGGTGGCTGATGATGCCCGCCGGCATGAAGTGGGTGCAGAGCACTGCGGTCGGCGCGAACTCATTGATGAACTTCACGAGCGGGCGCGTATTCAGCCGGTCGAGCTGGACGCGCGCGGTCTCCCCTTTCCACGGCTCGTCCGTCGTCCGGTAAAACCAGCCGAGCAACGACGGAGCTTCGCGCACGAGTTGCAGATAGAGCTTCGAATAGAAATCCCGGAAGAGCTTGTTCGTGTAGCGAAGCGCGTCCTTGTGGACGACCTGCTCGACACGCGGGTCGGCGGCAAAGGCTTTTTCGAGTGCCTGACCGCAGCGGACGTGTCCGGTCCCGGCACTGGCCGAGAGGATCAAGGCACGCATGGGAGCTGGGCAGGATCGTTGCGGAGAGCAGTTTGAATCATGGCGTGAAATCGCAACCGCCCGCGGAGGCGGACGCTTAAAGAGTGGGGAGACGGCATCGGCGATGCAATTGATACCTCGGAAAAAGGACACCGGAGAGTTCGGTTCCCGCCTTTCGGAGAGGTGAAATTCACAAAAATTCGCGTCGCTTGACCGATCCCCGCGCACCGCTACTCTCCGGCCTTCGCTGAAGCCGAGTGAAGCACCACAAACCTACCCACGAGTGCGGCGTTTTCGCCGTGTACGGTCATCCGAATGCCGCCGTACTCACCTACTACGGGCTCTTCGCCCTCCAGCATCGCGGGCAGGAAAGTGCCGGTATCGTCACGGCAAACGGGCCGAATTCCGAGTTCGTCCGGCACGTGGACATGGGGCTCGTTTCGCAAGTGTTCAAGCCGGGGGATCTGGAAAAGCTCAAAGGCACACGGGCCATCGGACACGTCCGCTACTCGACCTCCGGTTCGAGCACGCTGACGAATGCGCAGCCGCTGATGGTGGACTGCGCGCGCGGCCAGCTGGCGATCGGCCACAATGGCAACCTGATCAACGCCGCCCCACTCCGCGCGGAACTCGAGCAGCGCGGGTCCATTTTCCAGACGACCGTCGATAGCGAGATCATCCTGCACCTGCTCGCGCAGCCTTCGGATTCGAGCAGTGTGCTCGCGGCACTGCGCAAGATCCAGGGCGCCTTCTCCGTGGTGATGATGAGCGAGCGGGAGATCATCGGCGTACGCGACCCGTTCGGCTTCCGCCCGCTCGCGCTCGGCAAGCTCGACGGCGCCTACATTCTCTCCTCGGAAACGTGTGCGTTCGATCTCATCCACGCGGAGTTCATCCGCGAGATCGAGCCGGGCGAGGTCGTCATCATCGATGAAAACGGCGTCCGATCGGAGTTTCCCTTCAACGTCGAGCAACGCGCGTTCTGCATCTTCGAGTACGTCTATTTTGCGCGGCCCGACTCGATCATCAATGACATCAACGTCGCCCGGGTGCGGACCCAGATGGGCCGTGAACTGGCGCGACTGCATCCGGTCGAGGCGGATCTCGTGGTGCCCGTGCCGGACTCGGGAAATTACTGTGCGCTCGGCTTTGCCGAGGAGCTCGGCATTCCTTACGGCCAGGCCTTCGTCCGGAATCACTACATCGGCCGCACCTTCCTCCAGCCGACGCAGCTCATCCGCGACTTCAATGTCCGGGTGAAGCTGAACCTCATCAACGAGATGGTCGCCGGGAAGCGCGTCGTGGTCGTGGATGACTCCATCGTCCGTGGCACCACCGCGCGGGCTCGCGTCGTAAATCTTCGCGAAGCTGGCGCGAAGGAAGTCCACATGCGCATCTCGTGCCCGCCGCACAAACACGCCTGCCATTACGGCATCGATTTCCCGAAGGCCGAGAAGCTCATCGCGAATCAAAAGACGCTGAAGGAAATCACCAAGTATCTCGAGGCGGACTCCGTCGCGTATCTCGACGTCGCCGGCATGGTGCGCGCCACGGGCCAGCCCGAGGACAATTTCTGCCGCGCTTGTTTCACCGGCGACTATCCGCTGCCGGTCGATCCGCACCTCGACAAATTCGTGATGGAGCGCCGGCAGAATCGGCAGAATCTGCTCGCGGCCGAGGATGAGCATCCGGAGCTGTTCAAGATCAGTTGAGAGTTGATGGTTGAGAGTTGAGAGCCGCATTTTCTGAGATCGACTGCATGAATTCCACACCATCGCGGGCCGGCACTGCGCGGCGCTCAACTCTCAACTCTGAACTCTCAACTGGTAAAAAGGCCTACGCTGCTGCCGGCGTGGATGTGGACCTTGGCAACCGCGTGAAGAGCGGCATCCAGGCCATGGTGAAGTCCACCCACGGCCCCGAAGTCCTCGGCCGCATCGGCGGATTCGGCGGGCTTTTTCGCCCGAACTTCCGCGGGATGAAGGATCCCGTGCTCGTCTCCAGCGCGGACGGCGTGGGCACGAAGCTCAAGCTCGCCTTCATGACGGGCCGCCACGATACCGTGGGCCAGGATCTCGTGAATCACTGCGTGAATGACATCGCCGTGATCGGTGCGAAGCCGCTTTTCTTCCTCGACTACATCGGCGCGGAGAAGCTCGAGCCCGCCGTCTTCCAGCAACTCATGAAGGGCTTCGCGAAAGCCTGCCAGGCTGCGAGTTGCGCCATCGTTGGCGGCGAGACTGCGCAGATGCCGGGCATGTATCATCCGGGTGAATACGATCTCGTTGGCACGATCATCGGCGTCGTCGATCGGCCGAAGCTCATCGACGGCTCGAAGGTGCGTGTCGGCGATGTGATCCTCGGACTGCCGTCGAATGGCCTGCACACGAACGGCTACACCCTCGCGCGCAGCGTCCTCTTCGACCGGATGAAGCTGAAGCTCAGCTCCAAGCTCTCCGGCGTCGCGAAAACCGTCGGCGACGAATTGCTCCGCGTGCATCGCAACTACGAACCGCTGCTCGCCAGCCTGCCCGCCGGCATGATTCACGGCCTCGCGCACATCACCGGCGGTGGCCTCGTGGATAATCTTCCGCGCGTCCTGCCCAAGACCTGCGACGCCATCATCGATACGAAGTCGTGGAAAGTCCCCGCCATCTTCGAACACATCCGCGAAGGCGGCGGCGTCGATCGCGCCGAGATGTATCAGGTCTTCAACATGGGCATCGGCATGGCCGTGATCGTCTCCGCGAAAGAAAGCGCTCGCGTGCAGAAACTCACGAAAGGCCGCGTCATCGGACGCATCGAACGCGGCACCGGAGTCGTACAGTTGGCGCGCTGAGCGTCGTCTGGAAGGGCGCAACGGGAGTCACCACTCGCCGTCGCGTTTGAACTCGGCGCGGACATTCGCGCTGAACTCAGCGATCGAGGCTTCCAGATTGGCGAGGATTTGCTCGGTCGTCAGGCCCGCGGTGGCCCGCGCCGCAGGGATCACGGTGTTGCATTCGTTCGCGTCCATGAAACGCACAGCGTGGAGCAGTGCGGATTGCTCTTCCGGCAGGACGACGAGGAAGCCGTGCTTGTCCGCGTGAATGAGATCGCCCGGACGCACCGTGCGGCCAAAGACCTCCACCTCACAGCCCCACTGCACCGGATGCACATGTGCGTGCCCGACACTGAACCGTCGGGCCAGCGCCTTGAATCCGGCATTCGTCATCTCATCCACGTCGCGAATCGCGCCGTCGGTGATTGTGCCGACGCAACCCAGCGCCCGATGCATATTGGCGCTCACCTCACCCCAAGCGGAGCCGAAGACCTGCGGCTTATCGAGATCCTGGACGACGACGATCTTCGGCCCGGGAAGGCTGGCGACGTAGCGCCGGTATTCGATGCCCGCGTTGGGATTCATCTTTCGATGCGAAGCATCACCGGGCTGGATCACGAGCGTCACCGCATACCCCACCATCGGTCCCATTTGCGGCATGAAGTCGCGTGTTTCCTCGAGATTGAATGCGGCAGCGCCGGAGTCGCGTTTCGTGATTTGCTCCCATCCGTTGTAGATCGTGGGGGTGTTCCAGCGCTTGAGCTGAAGGAGATCGGCGTGGATCAGGATGGGCATGGGACGGAAACGCGTTATGGCTGGAGGTAGATGGCACTGAAGCGGATGTCAGTGCGCCGCGCGCCTTCAAAAATCACCCGAAGCCGGACGCGCTCCGGGGGACCTTCCACCACCGCTTTTCCATTCCAAGAGATCGGCGTCTGGAAGCCGCTCTGGCGAATGACCGCGGCATGACTCCCCGAATACGCAGCCAGTGGCCGCTCGAGATGATCGAGTAATTCAATCCGCAATGCCGCCTCCTCGCCGAGTCCCTCAGCATTGAGGAAGAAGCGCGGCGCTGTGCCTTGCTTCAAGGCCATCGCGCTGGTGATGAATTCACTCGTGATCTCCGGGAGTTGGTAATCCCCGGGTCCTTTGCCCGCCTCCTCGACCACGAGATCGCCGAAGCGGTCGCGGGGGACGGTGGCAATGCCGACTCCGCCGCGCGGTGGCACAGCCTCCCGATTCCGCGGATCCCACGCGCCGTAGTAGAGAAAGGTCTGCTCGCCGATGTTTTCAAATCCCTGGCCCTGGAGCAGGCCACCCTGATCCCACGCGCCGTCGTCTCCGCGTTTCAAGAAGGTCCATTCGTGCGCCGGTTCGCGGAACTGGACCCCATCGTTGCTGATCACGAAGCCGAGATCGACCGTCACGTCCTTCCATTCCTTCGCGCCGTGCCAGCGTCCGTAGATGCCGAGGAGCACGTTCCCGCGATGCCAGACGCTGATGCCTTCGTGATTTTGTTCCCCTTCCCGACTGCGCCCGGGGCCAAGCGGCTCGTGCTGAGTCGCACGCACAAAGCCGATCGTGCTCGTCTGCGACCAGTGCACGAAATCGGCCGAGCGATACATCCGCGACACGCGACCTTGGTAAGGCTGCGGCGCATTCATCGAGTTCTGCCCCACGGCGTAGAAGAGGCCGTCCCATCGGTAGAGCCCACCGCTCGGCTCGAAGTGGACCGCCGGAAGCACGAGATCCTCTTTGAGCAGTTCAGCGTTTTTGGTTTGCGCCGGCTGGACCAGCTTCCACCGAAATCCATCCGCGCTCGTAAAGGGAGCCAGTGTGCCGAGGCGGGTGTGGTGACGAAAGTACACGTGGCCGGTCACCTTGTAGCGCCGCTCCGGATCGGGATCCTCGGGATCGGCGAGCACCTTGAGATTTACGAAACCCAAAGGTGAGGGGTCGGTCAGGATCAGATTGTTGTTCTTGTTCCCGGCAAACTCGACGAGCCCGAGGTTGGGCTTGGTCCAGGTCACGCCGTCGGTGCTTTGGGCGTAGGCCGGACGCCAGCGCGCAGACGGGACCTTGTTCGCCTTGTCATCGTCAAAGGCCACGTACCACATCCGATACTTTCCGTTCTCGCGGATCACCGATCCGTAGAACTGCACGCCGTGCGCATCCGAAGTTCCGGGAGCTCCGCGGCGCACCACTGGATTGGCCGGATGCCGCTGGGGCTGCCGCATTTCGAGCCGAAGATTCTGCGTGTGCGGAATGGAAACGCTATCGAATGCGAAGACGGTCCGGGCCATCGTTTCGTCGAAGTATTCAGCGGCCTGCGCGATGGGAACGGCGAGCGAAAGCAGCGCGGCGAGCGGGAGAAGTTTCATGCGTGAGAGGTGGGCTCGACCCCGGCCTACTCGGCGCCCGACTTCCGCATCGGCAGCTTCGT
>JANPIS010000033.1:0-22035 GCA_031425095.1 Chthoniobacteraceae bacterium | reverse complement strand
GTGCCGTATCACCCCAACCTCTGGGGCACCCATCGGCCCACGGCGCGCACGATCGCCGTGGCCATGCGCGACCTTCTCCGCAGCTAAAGGATGAGGGATGAAGGATGAAGGATGAAGCAGGCAGCCGACCGCTTGAGCGCGACCTGAGAACAAGGACGAAGGAATTTGCCTTGCGATCGATCACACTCTTCGCCGCGCTCCCGAAAAATGAGGAAGCGCGTGTGCTCGAGCGACAGATGCTGCGCTCCGCAACATCGGTGGGAGCACACTATCGCGAAGCAAAACGCGCAAAGTCTGATGCCGACTTCATCAGCAAAGTGGAGGGCGCGCTCCAGGAGCTTGAGGAAACCGGCTACTGGATGGAACTCCTCGCCGAAAGCGGCATTGTTCAAAGCAGCCGCCTTCAACCGCTGCTTGCCGAATCGGAGGAACTCATTGCGATCATGGTCGCGATCGTCAAAAAAACGAAATCGCGCTAGCAACTTCCGCCTTCATCCTTCCGCCCTCATCCTTTCCTCATGGCCCGAGTCCCCATCATCATGCCCCAGCTTGGCGAGTCGATCGCCGAGGCCACCATCGTGCGCATCCCGTTTGAGGTCGGGACGGAAATCGGCAGCGATCAGGAAGTGATGGAGGTGGAGACGAATAAGGCAACGATGGGCGTGACCGCGCCGTGTCAGGGTCGGCTCGTCGAGGTGGCGGTGGAATTGCAGCAGAGCTACCCCGTCGGCGCGACGCTCGGATGGCTCGAGGTCAGTGAAGAAGAGGCCGCACGACTCGGGCTCGACACGGCATCACCGGCGACCGTGGACAGCGGCACCACTCAGAACAGTATCGCCCCGGCCGAACCCGTGAAATCCAGGCCGGGCGGCGTGGCGCCGACGGTGCGCGGGCTCCCGGTGCCAGCGCATGCTTCGGGCGCGAGCTACATGTCGCCGCGGATGAAGGCGCGGATGAACGAACTCGGCATGCACGCCGCGGATCTCGCAGGCATCGCCGGCAGTGGCGCCGCAGGTCGCGTGACCATCGAGGACCTCGAAAAGTTCCTCGATCGACTGAACGAACACAAACTGACCCCGGCCTCGACGATGCGCGTGGCGGTGGCGGACGCGATGCGCCGCTCGTGGGTGCGACCCCTGGCGACCGTCGGTCGAAGTGTGAAGCTCGACGCCTTGCTCGCGCATCGGAAAGCCAGTGACCCGAAAGCCGGCCCGGCGCTCTACGCGCTCCGCGCGCTCGCCATCGCGCTCGGCGAAAACAGCGCTCCTGCGGGCCGGCTCATCGGTGGACACATCGTGCACCCGCAATCGCTCGACCTCGGCTTTGCCGTGGAAGCGGACGACGGCGTGCTGGTCCCGGTCATCCGCGGCGCGGATCACACACGCCTCGCGGACATGATCGCGCGCTACAATGAGCTGGTCGAACTCGCGCGCCAGCGCCGCCTGCCCGCCAACGCCCAAGGCGGCTCCGTCGCCACCGTGACCAACTTCGGCACCTTCGGTCTCGAATGGGCGACCCCGATTCCCTTGCCCGAGCAGCCGATGGTACTCGGACTCGGCGCCGGCCGCGTCGTGCCCGTCTGGGACAAGACGAAGTCGGAATTCCGCCCCGCGACCGAAGCGCAGATGACGCTCAGCTTCGATCACCGCGTGCTCGACGGCGGCGCGGCGGGGCGTCTGCTCGGACGGATCTCGGAGCTTTTTCAAGCACCGGAAACACTTTAGCCCGCGCAGCGAAATCGACGATGGGACCGGCTCAGACGCGAGCGACCACTTCCTCGAGCACACGGGGCACTGCGCTCTCCAGTGTGCTCTCCGCTTCCTTTTCGTCCTGCTTCGGCGGCTGTCCGGGAAGGTGCGGCTTGTACTCCGGGATGAACTTATTCAACAACACCTTAAGCTCTTCCGGCGTCGCCGTTTCAACCGCTCCGCGAAGTTCTTCGAGCACCCTCGCGGCCTCGTCATCCGTGAGGGAATCACTGATGAAGCGCATAATTTTCGGATGCGCGGTTGGCGCCACATTCTCGCCGCTGTGGCTGAGTTCCTCGAAAAGCTTCTCGCCGGGACGCAGCCCGGTGAATTCTATGCGGATGTCGTGATCCGGCTTCAAGCCGCTCAGTTCGATCATCTGCCGGGCAAGATCGACGATCTTCACCGGCTGCCCCATATCGAGGACGAAGATATCCCCACCCTGCGCCTGCGAGGCGGCTTGCAGAACGAGCGTCACCGCTTCCGGGATCGTCATGAAGTACCGCGTCACGTCTGGATGCGTGACCTTCACCGGACCGCCCGCCGCAATCTGCCGGGCGAAAATCGGCACCACACTGCCTGAGGAGCCGAGCACGTTCCCGAAGCGCACCGCCGCATACTGCGTCGAGCTGCCCGTATGACTTTGCATCGCCTGCACGCGCATTTCCGCCATGCGTTTGGTCGCACCCATGACGTTGGTCGGATTGATCGCCTTATCCGTGGAAATGAGGAGGAATCGCTCCGCGCCGTACAGGTGCGCAAGCTCGGCGACCTGCGTCGTGCCGAAGACGTTGTTCCGGATCGCTTCGCGTGGTTGATTCTCCATCAACGGCACGTGCTTGTGGGCAGCAGCATGGAAAACGGCCGCCGGTCGGTAGCGCTGAAAGATGTCCTCCATGCGCGAGCGATCGAGGATATCGGCAACGAGCGGCACGAGGAGATTCTTGCGGCCAACTTCGACGAGTTCCTGCTCGATCGGGAAGAGCGCCGGCTCCGAGCGCTCGACCATGAGAAGCAGCTTCGGTCCGAAGGAAGCAATCTGCCGGCAGAGTTCGCTGCCAATGCTGCCCCCTGCACCCGTCACCATCACCACGCGGTCAGCGATCATGCCGCTGATCTCGTCGCCATCGATCTCGATCTCGGCGCGCCCAAGCAGGTCCTCGATCTGTACCGGACGCAAGTGCGTCACGCTCACCGAACCGGTCGCGAGCTGCGACATCGCGGGAATCGTCCGGAAAGGAAGCTTGGCTTCCTGGAGAATGTGCACGATCTCGCGCAGGCGCTGCGGCGGCGCGGAAGGCATCGCGATGATGACTTCGTCGAGGGCGAGACCTTTGCGGCGATCGAGCAGGCTCTCCGGAGGACCCCACAGGCTCACCCCGTGGAGACGGGTCTTCGAATACCGGGTGTCGTCGAAGAAAGCGATCGGCTTGAGGCCGAGCCAGCGTTTCGCCTGAAGATCCCGGCAAAGCTGCGCGCCCGTGTCGCCGGCACCGATGATGCCGACCCGCCGCGTGCGGCGGCTCTTGCGAGTCTTGGGGGCGAGGAAACGTTCACGCAGAAATCGCAACGCCATGCGCCCGGAGGCAATGGCCGCACACGAGAAAAGCAGGTCGGTAAGAATCACCCCACGCGGTGGCGCGAGGGAGACACCGAAGAGGAGATTCATCAACCCGATGAGGAAGCTCCCGACCGCGCAGACGCCGAACAGCCGTGCGAAATCCGGCGTGCTAAAATAACTCAGCGAATCCCGAAAGTGCCCAAAGAGCGCGAGCAGAAGCAGCTTTAGCGGGATGATCCAGACCACACAGACGAAGAAATTCCGCACGTATGCGTCCGGGACCGCAAAGTCGAACCGCATCAGATACGAGAGCCACAGCGTGAAGGTCAGACTCGCCGCATGCGTCGCCACCAGCACTCCGTAACGCGCGACACGGTTACCGGCGAGGAGCCCGTAAAGGCGCCGCAAGCGGGCCAGCGAACGAATTCTTGAGAGGTCGGACACAGGTGAGATGAAGGGGTCGCGTTAAGGTTTCCTACCATGCACCGATCGAACGACTTCGCACACACGAGAGAGATCCTCCTCGGTCATGCTCGAACCACTGGGAAGGCAGAGGCCATCTTCGAAGACACCGGCCGAAACGGATCCACCGCGCACGCGGCTGGCGGCGAAGACGGGCTGCAGATGCAGCGGCTTCCACACGGGGCGCGATTCGATATTCACCGCCTCGAGCGCGCGACGGACGTCCTCCCGAGTCGCCCCGAATGCGGCCGGATCGATGGTCAAGCAGGTCAACCAGTGATTCGGTTCGCCATACGAGGCGATCGGATTGAAGCGCACTCCGGGCAGTGCCCCGAGTGCATCCTGGTAGAAGGCCCGGTTACGCTTGCGGGCGGCGATGCGATCCGGCAACGCGCGGAGCTGACCACGCCCGATTCCGGCGAGCACATTGCTCATGCGATAGTTGAAGCCGATCGCAGAGTGCTGGTAGTGCGGCGCGGGATCGCGCGCCTGCGTCGCGAGGAACCGAGCACGATCGATCATCTCGCCGTCGTCGGAAACGAGCATGCCGCCGCCAGAGGTAGTGATGATCTTGTTCCCGTTGAAGGAGAACACACTGCACTTCCCCTGCCCTCCCACCTTGCGGCCCCGGTAGGTCGCGCCGAGCGCCTCTGCGGAATCCTGGATCAGCGGCACATTGTAGTGCGCACACGCGGCGACGATCGGATCGTAGTCCGCACTTTGCCCATAGAGATCGACGACGATCACCGCCCGCGGCAGACGTCCCCGTGCGGCGCAGGCATCGAGTTCCTCGCGCAGCAAGGCCGGATCCATGTTCCAACTCGACTCCTCGGCATCGATAAACACGGGCACGCCAGCTTCGTAAGCGATCGGATTTGCGCTCGCGCTGAAGGTGAAGGACGAACACAGCACTTCTTCCCCCGCCTGCAGTCCGAGCAGTCGCAGCGCGAGATGGATGGCCGCCGTGCCCGACGACAGCGCAGCCGCGTGCTTCACTTCCGTGAAGGTGGCCATTTCGCGTTCAAAGCCGTCCACGTGTGGGCCGAGCGGCGCGATCCAGTTTTCCGCGAAAGCCTCGCCAACGAGATCAAGTTCCGTGCCGCTCATATGCGGCGGAGAGAGATAAATGCGGCGGTTCATTCTTTGGTGGCACTCGTTGACTGGAGCTCAGTGATCGGGAGTCGGCGGGTCTTCGGATCGAGGCGGAGGTCATCGATGTCCTCGCGCGTCACCCCGTGCTGCACTCCGCTCGAATTCACGACCTTCAGCACCGTCCGTGCGAGGATGGCAAAGTCGAGGCCGAGGCTCCAATGATCGACATACCAGAGGTCCATCGCGATCCGCTCGCTAAACATCGTGGCGTTTCGCCCATTGATCTGCGCCCATCCGGTGATGCCGGGCAGCACCGAGTGACGGCGCTGGTGTTCAGCGGAATAGTTTGGAAGGTATTCCATAAGCAGCGGCCTGGGGCCGACGAGCGACATATCTCCTTTTAGGACGTTCCATAATTGCGGTAACTCGTCGAGACTCGTTTTTCGGAGGAACTTTCCGAGGGCCGTCAGCCGCTCCATGTCGGGCAGCAGCTCGCCATCGGCATCGCGCTTATCGGTCATGGTGCGGAATTTATAGACTTCAAACGGCTGTCCGAGCAGACCGGGACGCCGCTGGCGGAAGATCACCGGTCGCCCGAGCCCGACGGCCACGATGACCGCTATCACAGCCATCGCCGGGAGGAGGAAGATGAAGGCCGGGAGAACGACTATGAAATCGAACAAGCGTTTGGCGGGTTGAGGGCGTTGGGTCATCGGGCAGCGACAGTGGTGTGGGAAGACGAGCGAGCCAGGCGTTCCGCGTAGATTTCAAATTGTTCCCGAACAAAGAGGTCCCGGCCAAATCGCTCACGATCGGCGAGCGCCGCCGCGCCGAGTCGCTTGCGATACTCCGCATCACCCGCGAGCCGAAGCATCGCCGAGCGCATCGCCTCGACGCTGGTGTCCCGAAGCACGAGGCCATCCACCCCGTCCCGCACCACGTCGCGGCATCCGCGCGAGTCCGCGGTGATCACCGGGATGCCCATGGCGAGCGCTTCCATGATGCAGACCGGCATCCCTTCGCGCTGACTCGGAAATGCCATCACGTCGGAGATCGCGAGATAGCGCCACACATCCTTGCGCATGCCCACGTCGATGATCTGCGGGCACTCTTTGCGGACGACTTCCTCGTCCGGCGTGAGGCCGCTGGGATGCAGCGGGTCTGCGGGCCCGACATTCAGCAGGCAGATATTCGGGTGGTCGGCGGCGAGCCCGAGAAAGGCCCGCACCGTGAGCCCAAAGCCTTTGAAGTCCACCAGACGCCCGACGAAGACAAAGACGATCGCCTCAGGCGGAATGCCGAGTTCGGCCCGCAGCGCCGCACGTTCCACTGCAGAGACACGATCGGGCTCGAAATCTTCGAGTCGACAACCGATCCCCGGCGACCGATGCACGCTCACTTTCGCAGATGGCGCCGCAGCTTGCAGCGCTTCCTTATCATCGGGCGTGAGCACCCACACTTCATCGAACTGCGAAGCGGCCCACGCTTCCGCTTTGCGCAGGATGGTCTGCTTCAGGCCGCGCATCATCGGGAAGGACATGCCGTGGAATGTGCCGACGGTGAGCGGCCAGTTCGACCGATGGGCCAGCGCGGTCGTGAACATCGCGGCCGAGAAGTGCGTGTGAATGATGTCGGGCTTGAGCCTCTCGACCAGCGCATTGAGCTCGCGCGCCGCGCGAAGATGATCGAGCGGCTGCATCCCGCGCGGAAAATTCAGCGCGTGCATCGTCGCCCGCTCGTCGGCGGTCTCTCCGCCGCCAAAGGATCCCGCCATTGAGCACACCGCATGCGGATCGTGCCCGGCGGCCAGCGCCGCGGCACTCAGGTCTCCGATGAAGAAGTGGTAGGAGACGATGTTGGGAACGACGAAAAGAATACGCATGCGGAAAGAACTTCGGAGCTCAGGAGGCGGCGAGTTCGGGACGCGCTTGATCGCGCGCAGGCGTCGGCTCCTTGCCGTAGTGGGCCAGGCAACGGGCGTAGAGCGCGTCGGTCTCGGCAAACATGCGATCGAGCGTGAACTTCTCCTTCACCCGCTGGGCGCCAGCCGCTCCGAGCGTTGCGCGCACTTTTGGGTCGAGCAGCTTTTCGAAGGCCTGACGCAGCGCCACGGCGTCCCCGGCCTCTGTGATGTAGCCCGTCTCGCCATCGACCACGACCTCCGGGATCGCCCCCGCGCGCGTCGCCACGACTGGCTTGCGTGCCGCCATAGCCTCGACGAGCACCAGTCCGAATCCCTCGTGGATCGACGTGAGCACGAAGACATCGATCGCATTCATCACCAGCGGCACATCTTCGCGAAACCCGGCCCAGATGACCTCGTCATCGAGCAAAACGAGGTCCTTCGAGATCCGCCGCATCTCTGCGGTGAGCGGTCCCTGTCCGACGAGCACCAGCTTCGCTTTCGAGGGGTTCGCTGTCCGAAACAAAGCGAATGCGCGGAGCAACGTGCCGATGTCTTTCTGCGGCACAAAGCGGCCCATGAAACCGAACACCGTGTGCTTTCCCTCCACTACACCCCACGCTTTGCGCTGCTCCGCGATGGCGTCGGCGGACACGTTTTCGTAGGGCTTCGGATCGCTGCCGTAGTAGATCGTCTCCACCTGCTCTTGCGGCAGCCCGAGCGTCTTTCCGACCATGTAGGCGCGCACGGCTGCGGAGATCGCGACGACTTTCCACGCGCGGCGCGCGACCCAGCGACCGAGCAGCCGTTCGCCCGGGAGCCGATCGTGAAAGGCGCAGTCGTTGTGCTTGCTGACCAGCAGCGGCAACTGCCGCGCGGAGATCCCACGCAATGCGAAACGCACGTAGAGTTCCGCCGGCGGCAGATGGGCATGCACCAAGTCAAATGTCTCGCCGGTGATGAGCTGGCGCAGCCGCTGCACCGGACCGCGGTCACCATAGTATTTCAGATCAAGGAAGTGGACCTTAGCACCGAGCTCGCGCATCCGGGGCACCCAGTACCCTTTGCCTTTGAGATAGGCCACAGTCACATCCATGCCAGCCCCGAGCTGATGCGTGACCAGATCCATCAGATGATTCTCGGCGCCGCCGCGATCGATGGCGGTCATGACATGGAGGACTTTCATGGTTTGTGGGCTGGCAACGGAGCCGCGCGACCTCGGGTGTTTTTCATGCGCGTTTCTCGACCAGAATTTCCGATCGCAGGTGCGAGCGAACCCGCAGCCAGGCGGCGAGCCCCGCGCTGGCATAGATCAGCGCGCAATTGTGCTCTTTCAGTTCTTCGAGGGGAAAGGCTTCGTGGGAATAGGGTCCGACAGCATGGAGGTGACGCGCCGCGAGATAGAAAAAGGTGTGATTCAGAATGAAGACCGCGCCGATCCAGAAGGGCGGGACCGGCAGTCCGATGGTCCGGATGTGTCCTCGCATGCGACTCGAGGCGCGATCGACCGTCGGAAGAATGACGAAGCATGCGAGCCAGAACATCGCGAAGAGCCGGTTGGCATTGGTCAGCAAGTGCAGAAAGGTTCGCGTCTTCTCTTCGCGCACACCGCCTTCGAGGAAAGCGAGATTGTGAATATTGGTCTCGGACTGCGCGTTCGCCTCGCTCCATCCCGCAGGCGTTCGCCAGCCAAAGATGCGCTGCCCCCAACTGATCTCCTCGCCCGCGCAGAGAAACATGAGCACGGCGAGGATCAGGTAAAAAATCCGGTGTCCCTCACGCGGGTCGCGAGTGGCCGATCCAGCACCATAGGTTCTCCACGCCTGCAGGAAACTCACGCAGGACAGGAGGAAAAACATCGCCCCGGCCTGCTCGATCGGGCCGTCTTCTCGCAGCAGTTTTAGGGCAGCGGGTTGGGGAAGGAAGGCGACGAGGTAGCTGGCCGCGATCACGAGGGCGCACGCAGCGATGGAGATGCGTTTCATGGCGAGCAACCGGATCGTGGATGAAGGAATTGCACGGTGCAAACTGCGGGAAGCGGGAGGTGATGTTGAATCATTTTGCTCGGTCCAGCCACGCTTGGAACATGAGTACACTCCAGAGTGAAGCGACGCGATCGCGTTTTCCGCCGAGGTGTTCGCGCCAAAGGGCCGAGATCGGCGCCGGATCGAACCAGCCTTCGCGCCGCAGTCGGGATTCGTCGATGAGACTTTCCGCCCATCCGCGCAGCGGGCCACGGAGCCACGTGCCCAGCGGCACGACGAAGCCCCACTTCGGACGCTCCACCAGCTCCCGCGGGACATACCGGTGCAGCAAGGTGCGGAGCACGTGTTTGCCGTGGCCGTTGTGCAGTTTCATCGGCACCGGCAGACTCGCGGCGAACTCAAGCACGCGGTGGTCGAGGAACGGGACGCGCAACTCGAGGCTCACGCCCATCGCGGCGCGGTCCGTCTTCACGAGGATGCAGTCCGGCAGGTAGCCAGTCATGTCGAGGCACTGCATTTCGCTGATGAAATTCGGGAGCTTTACGCGGCGGTCGTCGAGCATCGGCGTGCGCGGCTCCGAGGCGCCTGGAACCGCCGCTCCTGGATCCCGCCAGTGCGACATGAAGCGCGGGTAGAGTCCGTAAGCGTCCGGCACATCGATCACCGACGCGAGCTTCTCGATCTTCCGCCCCATCGGCAGCAACGGCGCGGAAGCCGTCATCAATGCGGCCACCCCACGGCGCGCCGGACGCGGCAGCCAGCGGATCCGATCCCAGATTCCACGCGCATAAAAATGGCGATGGTAGCCGGCGAAGAGTTCGTCGCCGCCATCACCCGAGAGACAGACGGTGACCTGCCGCCGCGCCATTGCGGAGACGAGATAGGTCGGAATTCCGGAGACGTCCGCAAAGGGTTCATCGTAGATCGCCGGCAGTTTCGGGATCACGTCGAGGGCGTCCTGCGGGGTGAGATAGAGTTCGGTGTGTTCCGTGCCGAGGTGCTTGGCGACGTCTTTGGCAAACGGCGCCTCGTTCACTTCGCCCGAGTTCTCGTGAAAGCCGATCGTGAACGTCTTCACCGGACGCGAAGACTCCCGCTGCATCAGCGCGACGATCATCGACGAGTCGATGCCGCCCGAAAGCAGCGCGCCGACCGGCACATCAGCGACCATCTGATCGCGGATCGTGTCGCGCAGCAGTTCATCGAGCCGATCCTGAGCCGCGGAAAGATCACCGGCAAAGACATCATGCGCGCCCTTCTCCATCGCCTCGCGAGCAGACCAATACGGCACCGGCTCCGCCGCGCTGTCCGGCCGATCCAGCGTGAGGATGGTGCCCGGCGTGAGCTTGTGAATGCCGCGATAGATTGAGAACGGCGTCGGGATGTAATCGTAGCGCAGCAGCAGCGGGAGCACGTCGCGATCGATCTCGCCGCGCCAGCCGGGATGCGCCTCGAGCGCTTTCAGCTCGGAGCCGAAGAGCAGCGTCCCACCCATGCGCCCGTAGTAGAGCGGTCGTTCGCCGAGTCGATCGCGGCAGAGATGCAACTTGCGCTCCTGCCGATCCCAAAGTGCAAAGGCGAACATGCCGACAAAGCGGCGCACGGCTGCGGCAACGCCCCACTGCTCGACCGCGGCGAGGAGCACCTCGGTGTCCGAATGACCACGATACCCTTGCGCGGGCGGCGTGACCTCGGCGCGCAGCGCGCGGTGATTGTAGATCTCACCATTGAACGCGATGACGTAGCGGCCGCTCGCGGAGTGCATCGGCTGATGACCCGCCGGCGAGAGATCGACGATCGAAAGCCGACGGAAGCCGAGTGCGATCCCGGCCGCCGGATCGGCCCACGCGCCAGCGGCATCCGGACCGCGATGGACGATCTGGTCGGCCATGCGCTTCGCGATGGCTTCCATCTCCGCTGCGGGAGTGATCGACGAGGGTTCAAAAAATCCGGCGAATCCGCACATGGTTTAGGCGTGGCTCCGGGGCGCGCGGCCGTCGGCAATCATGGTGATCATTCGGGTCATCGGCGGCCCATCTTGCGCAGCCATTCCTCGGTGCGTTCACGCACGTGCGAGTAAAGGGCGAGCCGCCGCGGCGTCAGAACGTCCTGGGAGTAATCACGGGCCTTCGCAAGATTGCGGGCCGAAGCGCGTGCCATGCGGGCGGGATCGCCGAGCATCTCGCGGATTCGGGCCGCGAGCGCGGGCGCATCATTCGGTGGCACGAGATCCTCGGCGGGCAGCAGCTCCGGAATGCCGCCGACGGTCGAGCCGATCGCGGGCAGACCGCGCGCCATCGCTTCGATCATCGCCCGCGGCAGGCCCTCCTGTCGGGACGGCATCGTGAAAAGATCGGCACGGTCGAGTTCCTCACGGACGTCTGCGGGAGTCGAAAGATTCCCGGTGAAGCGCACGCATCCGCCCAAGCCGAGCTGTGACGCGCGCTCTTCGAGCTCACGCTGGTGCTGGCCCCCGCCGACGATCGTCAGCTCTACGGGCACATCGCCGCGCACGACCTCCGCCACGGCGTCGAGCAGAACGTCCGGCGCCTTGTAGAGCTGCGCGAGCGTGCCGACGAGCAGGAGTCGCGCAGGCCTCCCGATCGGTCCGGTCCGCGGTGCATCCACGAAGACCGACGCCGGCAGATCGATGCTCGAATAGTGCGTGGCGAAAGCCTTTGGGTTCGGCGGGTATCGACGCTGGAGGGCGTATTCAGTGACGTAGGCAACACCGCACGCGCGGGCGCACTGCGCACGCAGAGAGCGCACAAAGCTCCACTGGAAAAACATCCGCAGCGGATGCTGCACCGACTTGGACCCGAAGACGTCAAACGGGTCGGTCACGACCTCCATGCCGTAAGGCCGTCCACTGCGCCTCAAGTCCGGCAGGAGACACTTCCCCATCACCGCGGGCGCGCGCAACATCACCGCATCGCCATTCCGAATCGCCCCGCGGGCCGCCTCAGCGATGGCGCGTTTCCTCATTAGAAACTGGGTGGGACCGGTAAAGTCCGGAATCGGGATGAATTCGATCCCTTCCCCATTCGCAGGCTGCTCGCCTTCTGGCGCCCTGGGAACATCGCGAACCCGCGCGAGCAATCGCACTTTATCAAAGATCGGACGATACCGCTCCCAGAAGGAGCGCGTGAGCGGTCCATGCGCCCAGATCGCACCGTCCGGAGAACGGTCGAAGTGATGATCGCAGCAAACAACGACGTTCATATGAGGACAGGCTGATCTGAGATAAGCTCACTCCGTGCCGCGGTCTGCGGTTCGGCGGTGCGGATTCGCCGGGAGCCGACAAAGACCACGGCCAGCGGCATCATGCCGTCCTTGATGAAGTTGAAGAGCAGATTGTCCGAGTCCGACTGGATGATGCTGAAGCACCACATCACGAGGAAGGGGTGGATGAGCAGCCGTGTGTCGCCGGGCTTCAGCACCCGCAGCAGATGCTGCAATCGCCCAACGACGACCCCGAAGAGCAGGTAGGCGAATGGCACAGGCCAGGGGCCGAAATTCAGCATCGTCTCGCCCGCGATGCCATAGACCTTCGACGAATACCATTGTCCACGCGCATACGTGCCTGCTCCGTAGAAAGCATCCGTCCCTTCCTGGGTCTTGATCGGCGGCCGCTCGGGCCAGATCGAGCGCGGCACGAGGAGAGCGAAAGTGCCGACGTAAGTGCGTCCCCACGCGAGCTGATAGTCGGATTCGGCGCGCATGAGCCGATACAAAAGACCGGCCTGCACGTCCGAGCGGCCGAGGTCACCGAGCAACATGGAGTGCCACCCACGCTTCGACTTTTCCTCAAGCGTCCCTTCCTGCATCGCGACGAAGACATCTTTGCCCAAGCCTTTGTAGAAGCCGTACAGGTACATGAAAGTGACGAGGAAGCACAGTCCGAGAGCGACAAACTTCCGGCTCAGTGGACGCACCCAGACGTGGACGATTCCCGCCGCCCAGAAGAGTGCCCAGACGATGCTCGCGCGACTGCCGCGAAGTCCCCCGAAGAGCATCTTCAAGAGGAAGAAGCCGACAAAGACCGCGAGGATCACGCCCATCAGGCGGAGGTATTTCTTCCTCTCGGAGGCGACGGCGTAAAAGATCATCGCGAGGATTGGAAAACTCTCCGAGATCATGAAGACGATGCCCATGCCGGCGTCCACCGATTCCGCTTCGCCGACGCCGACGTCCGCCGAGACGGCATTGATGTATCCCAGGATCCCGCCGCGCGTCGCGTAGAACCACATCTGAATCGAGCCACTGATCAGCAGCCCGGCTGCGCAGGCCCAGAGCAGCGCCTTGTGGTTGCACTCGAAGCGATACCGCGGCGGCGCGTTACCTCCCCACTTAGCCGCGCGGTGGCAGCCGATCCGGTAGAGCGCGACGCCGGCGACATTGATCAGCGCCATGTAGCCGAGCCAATCGCGCCATTCCGTCGGCTGATCGATGTAACTCTCGAGGTAGCTGTCCCACGCGACGTGCAGAAGCGGGGCGAGGAAAAAGAAGTGCACGCCGAAGAGTCCGAGGACGCCGACGGGATCAAAGAGCGTGAGACGCCCCGTGAGGTAGTCCACGGCGTCCTGGCTGATGATGATGCCGCACACGAGCACCGGCAGGACGAACCAGTGCACGAGCGCCTCGTGCGTCAGCGTCAGCCATGCGGCAATGGTCACGCACCCGACGATCGAGACGAGCAGGGTCGGGATGCGCGGTGCAGCGGTGGAAGAGGGCGCGGCGGTCACTGGGCTCAACGTGCCACAGCCGTGGCATAGACGGTCTGCAAATCCGCGGCGGAGTGGCGGATGTTAAAAGGGCTCTCCTCCATCGCCACAAGCGCATCGGCGCGGGCCATGCGCTCACGGCCTCGACCCGCGAGGATGGTCGCGGCCCATTCGTCCGGGGGCGTGGAAAGTTGGAGGCGCGCGATGAGCTTCGGCAGCGCGTCGGCTTCCTCCGAGATGGTATCGGCGATGACACACGGCACGCCGGCGCTTTGTGCTTCGAGGAGCGCCAGCGCGAGACCTTCGCAGAGCGACGGCATCACGAAGACGTCGATCGCGCCCTTCAGCACCCGCGGCACATCGCTGCGCAAGCCGGCAAAAATCACGCGATCGGCGATCGCCATCTCTGCCGCGCGTCGCTCGACCGCAGGGCGCAGCGCACCCACACCGATCAGCAGCAGTCGCGTCTTCGGCTCGCGGGCCATCAGCTCGCGCGCGATCTCGAGGAGAAACGTGTGGTTCTTTTGCTCATTGAACCGACCGGTGTGGCCCACGACGAAAGCATCTGGCGGCAGGCCAAGTTCCACGCGAACGGCGGGATCGGGCGCGGGATGAAACGGACGCATGTCGATTCCGTAATACAGCACTCGAAAGCGCGGATCGTCCGCCCAACCAGCGGGGAAGAGGGCATTCGCCGCGAGGCGGCTGGCCGCGAGACCGTGGGTGGCGTTGCGCCGGATGAGACCTCGCATCGTCTCGATGTACATGCGCCGGGTGAAACCGGGCTTGCTGTCCTCGGGCATCGTATCCACGTGGCTGTGCGCGATTCGTACCGGCACGCCCGCGCGGCGCGCACAGCGCAAGGTGAAGCCGTTGAATTGATGCACGTGGCTGTGGACGATCTCGAAGGGGCCATGCTCCGCGACGATCCGCGCAAAGTTCCGCGCATATTGCCACGGACGCACCGGGCTTTCACAAAAGTGAATCCGTCCCCCGAGCTCGCGGAGCTCATCGTCGTAGGGACACGGCTCTGCGGTGTGCACGATGAAATCCATGGCGAAGCGCGCGGGGTCCCGCTGCCGGAGGATGTGCATGAGCCACGTCTCGATGCCACCGCGGACCATGCCGCCGACGATGTGCAAAACGCGGATGGGTGAGGTGCGAGGCTGATTCATGGATGACGAGCGCGGCGAAGCGCGCAGGCGATGACGATGGCGCTCCCGATGGATTGCACGACCGTCCCGGCAGTCATGGCCAGCGCCGCGCCGGTGAGGCCGTGCACCGGCACGAGAAGGAAGCACCCGATCGCCACCGCGAGGAGCGTGGCGGCGAAGACCGGAACCTGCGCGCGGAAGTAACGCGCCGCCGTCATGCCATAACCGAGGAAGGAAGCGAAGTAGCCAATACCGCAGGCCAGACCGATCCAGAGGAACACCGTGACGTAAGCGCCGTACTCCGGCCGATAGAGCAGCTCGAGCAGGATGCGGCCGGAAAAACGGATCACGGCCAAACCCGCCACACCCATTCCGAGCCCGATGAGGAGCAGGCGTCCGAGGAGACGCTTGAACTCGGCCGTTTCACCTTTTGCGTAATGCTGCGCGAGCCGCGGCGTCGCGGATTGACCGAGCGCTCCGACGACCGTGGTGCCGGCGACGATAGGGTACATGAGGGCCGCGAAGATCCCGAGTTCACGAGTGCCGAGATGATGCTCGATAAAGTAGCGCGGCACATTTCCGCTGATGGAAATGAGCGTCATCACGATCCCGCCGGGAAGTGCGACGAGTGCGAGCTTCCCAAGAACCTTCGGCGTCCATTGCGGCACCAGCAGCCTCAGAGCGGACGCGCGGCCACCCAGAAACCGGGTCGCGACGCGCAGGTCGTAACTGATGAGCACGACCGTCCACACACCCGCGAGCGCTGCCATCGCCACGGTCAGATTTCCGGTCGCCACGATCGCCGTGGCCACACCGAGCAGAGAAAGCGAGCCTTTCACGATCAGCGAAATGGCGATCCGATTCATCTGCTCGCGCTGCTGCAGGAAGCCATAGACGATGTCGCTCACGGACTCGACGCCCTTGGCGATGCCGACCAGCAGAATAACCAACGCGAGGCGCGGCGGGTAGCCGCCGAAGGCGAGACCCGCGATGATCAGGAATGCGCCAACCGTCGCAGCCATCCGGAGCGACATGTAATCGGAGAAGTGATATTCCCCCTTCGCATCGGTGGACTGCACGTTGCGGAGATTGAGGCTGGCGAAAATCATCACCGGCGCGGTAACCGCGAGCGCCAGCGCGAACTCACCGACTAGCTCCGGGCTGCCGAACTTTGCCAGCACCACCAGCATCGCCCACTGACACCCGGCGTAAACGACATTACCCGCGAGCGACCAAATGAAGTTGGCACGGAGCGAGAGCCGCTGAATGGGCGGCGCTTCGGCAACTTTTGGCGGACACGTTTCGACCATGGTCGTCAGCTCTCAATCGTGCATCTGCACGCCGCGCGCCAGACTGCGGGCAGAGTTTGGTCGCGGACACATGGTCGGACTGTCGGGGCTGCTCTCCGGCGGTTGCCGGGAGCCTGATCCATCAGCGCGCAGCCTTCTGCTCCGTTGCGCTCGCCGCAATCGGTTCGCCCACCAGTTTGGAATATTGGGCGGGCGTGGGTTTGTCCTTGCCTGGCTTCGGGCCGTAGCCAGCCAACGAGTAACGTTGGTCGTAGTATTCAAGACCCCGGGGGGGCACACGGTTGAAAATGAATCCGACGGGTTTCGAGCCCGCTTCGGTGAGCTTGCGCACCGCGCGCTGCGCCGCATGGGCCGGCGTGCGGCCGGCCTTCACGACGAGGATCGTCGCCTCCACGTGGCCCGCGAGCAGTTGCGTATCCGGCACGGCGTGGACCGGGGCGCTGTCGATCACCACGCGATCAAAATCACTCCGAGCGCGCGCGACGATACGGGAGAACTCGCCATTACCGAGCACCTCCGCCGGCGTCGAAGTGCGAGTGCCTGCGCAAAGGATGTAGAGATGCGGAATGCCGGGGTCGCGGACCGCTTCCGCAAAATGAACCTGATGCGTGAGCACATCCGTGAGTCCGCGTTCGTTTTCGCTGCCAAAGAAAGTCGTGGCCAGCGTCGGGATGCGGATGTCGGCATCGATCAGCAGCGTCCGCAATCCCTGCTGGGCGAAGGCCATCGCGCAGTTGATCGCACAGGAGCTTTTCCCATCGCCAGGAAGCGCGCTCGTGATGAGGAAAGTCTTCGGATGGCTCTCGTTCTTGCCGAGCAATGCGAGCGAAGTGCGCAGCGCCCGGAAGGCCTCGGCGGCGGGCGATTGCGGGTGCGAGGAAAGGAGCGGCTCTTCGCTGCGCGAACGCATTTCCGGACACTCTGGAATAATGCCCAGCGGACGCAGTCCGAGGCGGCGCTCGGCTTCATCGGAAGTCTTCAGCGATCCGTCGAAAAGACGCATCAAGGTGGCCAGCGCGATCCCGACGGCGAAGCCCGCAAAAACACTCGCGAAGATGATGCGGGGTTTGTTCGGCTTGATCGGCCGCTCCGGGAGCAGCGGACGCGAGACCACGCGGATCGGACTCTGGGTCACGCCCTTGGTCAGGTCCGTCTCCTTGAGGCGGGTGAGCACGGATTCGTAGAGCGAGCGGTCCGCCTCCACATCGCGGCGGAGGGAATTGTAGGGAATCGCGATCTTGCTCAAGTCGAGCGCGTCCATCCCCTGCTCTTTCAGCGCCTCCGCCATCTTCTTCTCCGTCTCGACCGCGGCCGCATGCGTCGAAGTGAGCACGTCGGCTCCGCGCAGGATGGCCTTGTCGAGGCCTGAACGCAGGCCCGCCAGTTCGCTCTCGGCGGCAATGTATTTCGGATGCTCGGATTTGTAGCGCCGACTGAGCGCGGCGAGGGCGGTCTCTTTCTCGGCGATCGTGCGCTTGAGTTCGACCACCGCCGGAAAGGCCGCGATGCTTGGCACGGTGAGTAACTTCTCGGTTGCTCCGCCTTCGAGGCGCTTCAGGAGCAGGTCATCGCTCTCCAGCTTGAGGCGCTCGGCTTTCGCTTCGCTCACGCGCTGGTTCAGCTCCTTCATCTTCTCGGCGGTGATGTCCTGCTTGTCCTCGAGGGATACTCCAGCGTGCTTCTCTTTGTAGGCCTGCAAAGCTTCCTCGGACTTTGCGAGCTGCCCCTTCAGTCGATCCGCTTCCCGGACGAGAAACTCATGCGCGGCGTGCGACGCTTCGAGCCGACCTTCAAAGCCCTGCACTTCGAACTCCTTGACCAGCAGCCGGGCAATGTTCTGTGCCATCTCGGGATTCCGATCCTCGATCTGCACATCGATCAGTCGCGTGCCGCGACGCACTTTTGAACCGATCCGCGAACTCAGGACTTCACGCAATTGATTCACCGACGCAGGACGCGCGACTTCGGGCAGAAAGTTTGGGTCGGTCTCGAGCTTGTTCCGCTCGATGACGCGCAGCAGTAGCTCCGGGCTGACGAGGCTCTGCTCGATCGTCGAGAGGACCTCCTGCGATTTCAGGTTGTCCGCGGTGACGCCCTCGATCTTCAGGATTTTCTGTTCCTCGTTCTCCACCTGCACCGTCACCTGCGAGGCATAGACCTTCGGACTCCGCGAGGCGTAGTAGGAACCCAGACCGCCGGCAATCGCGGCGAGCGCGAGAATCATCCAGAGCTTCTCGCGCAGGGTCTCGAACATCGAGCGCACGTCGGATGCGAAGGTCGCACCTGACTCCTGGATCTCGGGGGCATCCATGCTCAGAAGAGGCGTTCGCCGACGTTGATGATGTCACCAGGGAGGATTTCCACCGCCTGGCTCTCGTCACGCGCCATTTTTTTTGCGTCAAATTTGAGCACCGTTTCCTTTTTACTCACAACGCGTTTCACCGTTACGCGGCTGGCATCGCCCAATCGCGTGTAGCCTCCGGCCATCCCGATGACTTGGAGGAGATTGAGCGAACTGCGATCAGGAAAACGGTAAGTGCCAGGCCGCTGCACCTGACCGAGCACGGTAAAAAGACGCTTGGTGGCTTCGGTGACCATCACCGTCACCTGCGGGTTGACGAGGAAGCGCTCCGCCAGTCGATCGCGGATCACGCGCGCCGCCTGCTCCGCGGTCTTGCCGCGGACGGACACGGTGCCGATCAAGGCCATCGAAATGTCACCGTCCTCCGAAATGCGGGCCGTCGTATCGAGTTCCGGTTCGTCGAAAACTTTCACCGCGATGACGTCATTCGCCGAGAGGACATGGCCGGGAGTCGCCTCGCCGCGCTGAATGGGCGCCGCTGGAGCGATCTGCTGCGCCAGACCAGAGCACAGCGACATCGCAACGATGGCGGCGAGAAACAGAATACTGCGAAGGGTCATCATGTGTGGCTCGGGCAAAATCAGAAAGTCAGGCTGACGTCGAAAGTGATCTGGTTGTTCGTAAAGCCAGAAGCAGACCGCGAAGAATCGTTGCTCCGATATTCATACCTCAACCCCGTGCTTCCCCAAGTCGCGAAGTTGTAAATCAGTCCCGCACGACCGTAGACGAAGTCGTCCGAACGAGCCTCGCTGCCGCCGGATTCGGTGAAGTCCGCGAACTCATATCCCACCTCGGCCAGAAAACGGAGCCCGGTGCGAAGGGTGCGGGAGAACGTGAGCGCGACGCCGGTCGTCTCAACGGAATCTTCCGGCGCCGAGATCGAAGGGGTGACCCGACGGAAGGCACTCAAGCCGACCCGCGTGAGTTCGGCGGGGAGATAAGCGAGTTCCACCTCGAACACCGGATTCGTCTGATCTTCTGCATCGCCATCCGCCTGCCGAAACTCGACTCCGGCGAGCACCCGGGCTGAGACCTTTTCCGTGAGCTCGTAGCTCCCGCGAGCGAGCATCCGCTCGAAGGTCTGCTTCTGCCCGTTCTCCACATCCACGATGCCGAAAGCCACTCCGACGCCGAACTCCACTACCGGACTGACCGCGTAGCTCACGAATCCTTCCGTGCGATACTCAGTGTTACCGGAAGCATCCTGATAGTCGTCTTTTTGAAAGTAGCCACCCAGCTCTCCCGATACTCGTTCGGAGAACTGATATCGGGCCGCCACTGAAGCTGCCACCGCGGTATGCCGCAGCCGGGTTCCAAGTTCGGTGTTTGTCTCGTTCTTTGAGAGGTAGGTGGCCTGAGCGGCGAGCGACAGCTTCTGAAGCTGCCACCGCGCCTCGAAGCGCGCGTCCTGATCGAAGGAATTCTCCGAGTCGTTGTCCAGAAAGACAACGAAGCTCGGCGTGTAGTCCAGGAGGAAGAAATTCCCTTCGTACTGCAGCGCGCGGCTGGCCCGGACTTCCCGCTCGAGGAAGCGCTCCAGCCGGGACTCCTCGTCGATGTATCCGACGGTCAGCCCCGGCGAGATGGTGAAGAGGAAATCTGCGATTTCGTTGTCGGGCTGGATGAAGATGTTGTCGTCCCACATCACACTCACGTCCACGTGTGGCATCACTCTCCATTTGGGAGCGGGAGGACCCGGATTCGGCGCGTCGAGGACAGCCTCGGGCGTTTCGGCCGCATCCATCGCAGCGGATTCCGCGGCATTCATGTCGAGCAGCGCGTTTTCTTCACCGATCATCGAGGCCGGGCCGACTTCCTGAGGCAGCGGCTCCACGATCGGGAGATCCTGCGCCTTGAGATTTCCCGCGAGGACACAGCCCAAGGCGGCGATTGCCCACGACGCTCCCAATCGGGTGCGGGCTTTGATTTCGTGACATTTTGCCGCGCATTTCGCACGAGGCGTGAAGGCCGACCTCGGGTGCTGGTGGAAAAGGTTCATTTAGCCGCAAACATTACAAAAATTGTGGTTCGCATGGCAAGGCATGCATCAGATGCGTCGCGAGACGTCTGCCGGCGCTGAATAGCACGATCCGTGGCCAGGATCGGAAAATTTTGCCGCTTTACGCGTCTCCCCTGCGTCCGGCGAAGTTTCCCGGCGTATTCTCGACTTGCGTAGCGAGGGCCGCCATTGTCCCCGCCCTGCCAGATCTCACCCCTCCCGCCTCCCGCTTCTCACCCGCCGCATGTCCACCCTCACCGAAGCTCTGATCCGCCAAAAACTCAGCCTGGTAAAGTATCCCGGTTTCACCCGCGACATCGTGTCGTTTGGACTCGTAAAGGAGATCCGCATCACGGGAGGCGATGTGCTCGTGCAACTCACCGTGACAACGAACGACGCGCGCATCCCGCAGTCGCTCAAAGAGAGCGTCGAAGCCGTGCTCACTGAAGTCCCCGAGATCGCCAAGGCTACGGTCCGCATCGACATTCATGCGCCGACCCAGCAGCCCGGCGCCACGCCAGGTGCCGCGACCGCCACGACCCAAATCGAGGGGGTGAAACACGTGATCGCCATAGCCAGCGGCAAAGGCGGGGTCGGCAAATCGACCGTCGCGGCCAACCTCGCGCTCGCGCTCCAGAAGACCGGCGCCGCCGTCGGCCTCTGCGACTGCGATCTCTACGGACCGTCGATCGGACTGATGTTCGGGACCAACCAGCGTCCGATGGCGACCGAGGACCAGCGCATTCTGCCCGTCGAGCGGTTCGGCCTGAGCCTCATGTCGATGGGCTTCCTGCTCGATGACGCGGCTCCCGCCATTCTCCGCGGACCGATGGTCACGCGGTACACGCAACAGTTTCTCCGACAGGTGGAATGGGGCGCCCTCGATTTCCTCGTGCTCGATCTTCCGCCAGGCACCGGCGACATCCAGCTCACCATCGTGCAGACCGTTGCCCTCGCCGGCGCGATCATCGTGACCACACCGCAGGAGGTCGCGCTCATCGACGCGCGCAAAGCGGCGACGATGTTTTCCAAAGTCAACGTCCCGGTCCTCGGGCTGATCGAGAACATGAGTTACTTCCTGTGTCCCAGCGACGGCCAGCGCTACGACATCTTCGGCTCCGGCGGCGGCGAGCGCGAGGCAGCGCGGCTCCAAGTCCCTCTGCTCGGCCAGATCCCAATCGACATCCCCACTCGCGAGTCCGGTGATCGCGGCGCACCAATCGTCGAGACGGCACCCGACAGCCCCGTGGCCGCAGCGTTCGTCACGATCGCGCGCGCCCTGCGCGAAAACCTCGAGCAGTGATCGTCTCCGAATCTTGCACCCGCAAGTCTCTGGCGAGCGTTCACTTAGGACCCCCATCGCCACGCAGTCCGGCTCCGCCATTGACGCACCGCGCTTCCCTCGTATCAAATGACCTCCATGACCGCCCGCGCTGACGACCCCCACAGCTTCGTCAAAGAGTCTCTTCTTTATAAGGAATTCCTCGCCGAGCGGGAGGAGATCCTGCGCCACAAATGGATTGAAAGTGAGAAGGCTGGCTACGATGTAGGCTTCGAAAAAGCACTCCTCGACTGGATCGTAAAACATCGCTCGGCTTGGCGCGCTCAGCGTCAGAAAGACATCCCTCTCTAGCCGCCGCAGTCCGCTGCGGCGTTCCTTTAAGGTGATCCAGAGAGGTCACCAAGGATATGAACCCGACACCCACTCCACCAGCCCCCGGCGCCACGCTCGTCC
>JANPIS010000032.1:0-14056 GCA_031425095.1 Chthoniobacteraceae bacterium | reverse complement strand
CCTCGGTGCGCGCGCTGCGCGTCGTGGAGCCGCACGTCTCCTTCACCTTCACCGGCAGCGAAGATGCGCAGGCCGATCTCATGGAAGGTCTCATCCGGCTCGGGATCCGCATCCGCGCCTTCGAGGAAAAGCGGTCGTCGTTCGAGGACATCCTCGTCGGCGTCGCGGAGAGCAATCGCCAGCCATGACCGCGACGCCGCCTGACTTCACTCCGTCCCGGCACGCGGCCTGGAACGTGTGGGACAACCCGATCTTCCGCCGCTACTGCCAGTCGCGGCTCCGGCTCCGCGGCGCCGGTGTGTTCCTGCTCATCACGGTGCTCTTCTCCGGCTTCCTCGTGGCGATGGCGCACTCGATCGCCACGCGCAATCACATGAGCGTGATGGACGCGGCGCGCTCGGGCATCATTCCGCTGCTCGTTTATCAGGGCCTCATTCTTTTCATCGCCGGCACCGCGCAAGCGGCAGGAGGCATGACGGCCGAACGCGATGAAGGCGTGATCGACTACCAGCGGCTCGTGCCGATGTCCCCGTTGGCGAAAGTCGTGGGCTATCTCTTCGGCCTGCCGGTGCGCGAGTACGTGATGTTTCTCACCACGGTGCCCTTCATGGCGTGGCTGCTCTGGCGCGGGCAGGTGCCGTGGGTCACATGGGTGCAGGTGTATGCGGTCGTCGTGACTTCGACGCTGCTCTATCACCTCACGGGACTCGTCACCGGGACCGTGGTGCGCAACCGCCGCTGGGCTTTCCTCGCGTCGGTCGGTCTCGTCTTCTGCCTCTACACGGTGATCCCGCAGATGGCGAAGTTTGGCCTCGTGTTCTTCAAGTATCTCACGATCTACCCGGTCTTTGAGGAAAGCCTGCCGGACCTCCTGCCCTCCACGGCCAGCTCGCTCGCGCGACTGAGTCAGCGGCTCATGCCGACGGTGAAGTTCTTCGATCTCGATTTCTCCGAAGCGGTCTTCACGGTCTTCTCGCAGGGCGGACTCATCCTTACTTTTCTCGTGATGCTCTGCCGAAAGTGGCGGCGCTTTGAATCGCATCTGCTCGGCAAGGTGTGGGCCACGGGGTTCTTCATTTGGGTGCAGGTGCTCCTGCTCGGAAATTCGTTGCCCTTGATCGAGCCGGGCAGCCTTTTTCCGTCTCGTGCTTTCACCGCGATGGTGCGGCTGAGCCCGGACTGGCAGCCGAAGCCGATGGAGGCCGTGTCGATGTCCGGCATCTTCGGCGTGGTGACGCTGGCGCTGCTCTTCGTGCTGGCGGGGATCATCACGCCCTCGGCGGACAGCCAGCTCCGGGGCTGGCGGCGTGCGCGGAAGCAAGGCGCGACGGCGTTGCCGCGACTTGCGGACGCGGCGACGGCTTTCTGGGCGGTGCTGATCATGGCGCTCGCTGGTGCGGCGGGCTGGTTCCTTTTTACGCGCGGGCTCGTCGAGTCGCGCTGGTTTCCCGGTCACACCGTGCCGCTGCAGACGCTGGGATTCTTCACGGCGGTGATGCTGGCGGGCGGCATCGGCTTTCAGGCGTTGCTCGAGGCGAAAGGCGGACGGGTGCTGGCGCTGGTCGCGATCTTCGTCGGCGCCGTGCCGGTGATGGCTGGCACGGTGCTCGGGACGATCAGCGACCGCCTCGTGCCCGCAGCTTCGTGGCTCATCGGCATCTCACCCGTGAGCCTGCCCTTTTACGCCTCGGGCAGTCTGCTCACGCTCTCCGAACTGCCGGCGCAGGCCGCACGCGCCATTCCCCGGGCTTTCCATTTCTGGCTCTTCGTCAGCATGCTGACGGCGACCTGGCTCGTGATTCACCTCTGGTCCGCGCGCCGCGCGATGGCCGCGAGCATTCTTGCCGGACCTCCGGAGCTGCCGCCGCTCGACTCACCGGCACGCAAGTGACGCGGAAGGGTGCGGCCCATGGAATGGATTCTTTTGCCGGATGGACGAGGCGTTTATGTTTCCACGCATGACCAAACGAATCGGAGTTCTGACCAGTGGCGGCGATTGCCCCGGGCTCAACGCAGTGATCCGCGGTGTCGTGCGCGCGGCGACGAATGCGAACTGGGAGGTGATCGGATTTCACGACGGCTTTGAGGGACTGCTCCCACCCGCACATTACGAGCGCCTCGATGTGCGGCGCACCGCCGGCATCATGCAACTCGGCGGCACGATCCTCGGCACGACGAATAAAGGGCACTTCGTGGCGAAGGTCGGCCAGGGCGAGAAGGCGACGGTCTTGCCGGAGGTCATCGAGCAAGCGCGCACGACGCTCCATGAACTCGGGGTCAGCGTGCTGATCGTGATCGGCGGCGACGGATCACTTTCCACCGCCCTCCAGCTCCACCGCGCCGGCATCCCGACGGTCGGCGTGCCGAAGACGATTGACAACGATCTCGAGGCCACCGCGATGACTTTCGGCTTTGATTCCGCCGTGGCCTGCGTCGCCGATGCGCTCGATCGGCTGCATACCACCGCCTCCAGCCACAAGCGCGTGATGGTCATCGAAGTCATGGGCCGCAACGCGGGCTGGATCGCACTCTACGGCGGACTCGCGGGCGGCGCGGATATCATCCTCATCCCGGAGGTCCCGTTTGAATACGAGCGCGTCGCGGAGGCCGTGCGGCAGCGGGAGGCGGAAGGCTGCCTGAGCACCCTCGTCGTCGTCGCGGAAGGGGCCTGCCCGCGCGCCGGTGAGCAGATCCGGCACCAGACCGGCGGTGGTGAATTCAAGCTCGGCGGGATGGGTGAACGCGTCGCCGCCGAGATCGCCGCCCGCACCGGCAAGGAAACGCGCACCTGCGTGCTCGGCCATCTCCAGCGCGGCGGCGATCCCACGACACTCGACCGCATCCTGGGCACGCGCTTTGGCGTCCACGCTGTGCAGATCATCGCCGAAGGCAAGACGGGCCACATGGTTTCGTATCAAAACTATCAGGTGCAATCCGTGCCCATCGAAGAGGCCGTGCACCGCCTCAAACTCGTCTCGCCCGACAGCCAGATGATGCAGCAAGCGAGAGCGATGGGTGTCCGCTTCGGCGACTAGGGTCAGCCATGGAATACGTCCTGATCATTCACGAGGTCGCAGACTATCCCGCATGGAAGAAAGTCTTCGACGCAGCGGCGGGCATCCGGAAGGAGGCCGGCGAGAGATCGTATCAAGTGCTCAAGTACCAGAGCGACCCGAACCGCATCGTGCATTTCTCCGCATGGACCTCGACGGAGGATGCGAAGCGCTTCTTCGAATCGCCGAAGCTCGTCCGCATCCGGGCGGAGGCCGGGGTGAAGTCGCCAGACTTCATCTATCTGGAGCAGCTCGAGTCGGGCACGCTCTGAACTTGGCCCGCGGTCAATAGGCGAGATTCAGCGTGATGGAGCCGAAGAGCTGACCTTCCGCCTGCCCCTCGAACTCCTCGCTCCGATAGACGAGAGCGTAAGTAATCTTGGTATCGCGGAAATTCATTGAGGCGCCGGCGGTGAGGTCCGCGACGAGATACTTTTTGTCCACGGAGGGGCTGTTCCCAAAGGTATTCCCATCGAGGAAAATATTGCGCGCGACCGCGCGGCCTTCGGCGCGGGCAAAGGCATAGAGGCCGACGTCGAAAACGCGGGCGCGAGTGGCGCGTTCACGACCTTCGACGGGGGTGGCGGTCCCGGCGCCGGGGCCGATGCTGGCCGTGCCGAAGTCGTCGGGAAGATTGACGCCGACGCGGAGTTCGCCGCCGAGCGCGGCGTAGTCGTACACATTTCCCACTGCGATCCCGACATGCGGGATGAAGTCCCAGCCCAGGCCGACGCGGGCTTCGCGCCGCGGCCAGCGCCAGGCGACTTCGTACAGGCCGACGACACCGACTTCGTTGTGGAGCTGATTGTCCCAACCCTGGGGAACGGCGAGGTCGCGCACTTCATGCACGAGACGCTGCGCTTCCTCGGCGTAGGAGTAAGAGCCGACGACGCCGATATTCAGCGCGAAAGTATGGCGGACGTCGGCGTTCTTCAGGACGAGGCCAAAGCCGCCGTAGAGCCAGCCCGCGTATGGGCGGTCGCCGGCGACGACGTCCGGGCTCTCGGTATTGTCGGGCGTGTAGATATTCTGGCCGAGGGAGAAGGTGAGATTCTTCTGAAACTCGGGCCGGTTGACGAAGGGGATGGCGTCGAGCAGCGGAAGGAGGGGGCTGGCGTAGGGCGTATCGCGGAAGCTGGCCAGATCGGGAGAGCTCCAGCCGATCTTTACGCCGTTCGTGTAGTAGCGGTCGGTGCCGGCAAAGAGGTCATTCTCGAAGTAAATGCTGAAGGTGCCGGCGATGCTCGGGAGCGGACGACCGAGAGGCGGAGCCGCGGGCACGGTGCGCGGAGCCGGAATGGCCCGGCCGGTGGGAGCTTCGCGGAGCTCGGAAGCGGCGCGGGCCGACAGCCCGGCGGCAACGAAGAGTGCGAGGGTGAGAAGTGGAGCAGGCGGACGCATGTCGGAAATTGTGACCGGGAATAGTGGATGATGGAGGACGACGACGTCCACGGATAAGAACGAAGACCGACGGAGAACTGGCTGTGCCGAGGCACAATTCAGCGCGCCCGCCCGGCGCCCGCCGGCCTCTCACCGGCTCAGGCTGGCGAGCAGTTCGTCGAGGTGGATGGTGGCGATGGTGCACGCCGTGTCGCTCATGCCGTAAGGCAGGATCAGGCGGCCTCCGTGGATCAGCGCGCCGCAGGTATAGACGACATTGGGCACGTAGCCCTCGCGGCTGTTTCCTTCTGGGGAAACGATCGGGGTGATGGATTCGGCGATGACCTTCGTCGGATCGTGCAGATCGAGGAGGATCGCGCCGAGGCAATACTTTCGCATCGGGCCGACGCCATGCGTGATGACGAGCCAGCCTGCGGGTGTCTCGATCGGCGATCCGCAATTGCCGATCTTCACCATCTCCCACGGATGGCTCGGGCGGCGCAGGATGCGCGGCTCGCTCCAGAAGTGCGGATTGTCCGAAAACATCAGGAAGAGATTCTCGTCGTCCTGCCGCGAGATCATGGCATAGCGCCCATGGAGACGGCGCGGGAAGAAGGCCATGCCTTTGTTCTGCACCGCGCGTCCATTCAGCGTCCGCGCCCGGAAGTTGAGGAAGTCGGATGTTTCCAGGAGCTGGGGCAGGATGGCGCGACCGTTGTAAGCCGTGTAGGTCGCGTAATAGAGCACGCTGCCGTCGTCCTCGACGAAGCGCACGAAGCGCGCGTCCTCCATGCCGTTGCTCTCATTCGAGGAGACCGGAAAGATGATGCGCTCGGAGACGGCGACGCTCGGCGCGAAGTGAACCTCGTAGTTCGACTCCGCGAGCCAGCGGACACACTCGGTGGTGCGCTGCACTTCGCGCGGCAGCGGACCGAGATCGCTGGAGGCACCGCGGATCGCGGCTTCGAGCTCGCTAAGGGTGAAGTCCTTCTTCAGCGAACGCATCACCTCGGTGGACCAATCGTTTTCAAAACCCATCTCCATGAGTTTGTGCAGGAAGACGCTCTTGCGGTAGGTCGGGTTCGGATTGAGGACTGGGGCGGTGACGAAGCGTGACGGTTCGTCGAGCGTGATGGCGTGACCGGCGTGAATGACCCCGGTGCGAAACTCGATCGAGGAGATGTGTCCCTCACCGGTCGCGCGCAGACTCATGATGAAACGCAGCGCGCCTTCGGCGACGTCGGTTTGGTCGGGGTGCGCGACGATGGAGGGATTGAAGAGCGCGGCGGATTCGAGCGCATACTCTCCGGAGAAGAGCGCACCGATATAGAGCTGGCGCGCCTCGGAAAGCGGCCGGCCGCTGAAGACATGTCCACGCACGCGATTGAAATTCTGCCGCCACACGCCCCGGAGATCGACGTGGCGATCCCCGAAATCGGCGAGCACCGCGGCGAGTTGCGTCTCGACCTCGGTCTCGTCGAGCGCGAGCGCGCGGCCGATCACGTGGACGATGCGCGCCGGGTCGGAAGGAATGAAGGGGCGGACGAGAACGCGCGCACTATTCGGCCGCAGCGTGATACCGGAAGGGTGGATGGTCAGGCGGCGCATGGCTGGAGGAGCGCAATCCGGCCGCTGGTGGCGCGTGCGAGTTCGGTGCGGGAGAGGTAGAAGGCGAGGCTCGATTCGGCGCCCTGGTTTTGGTTGAGGTGATCCTGCAGAAGCGCATCGCGGCAGCCACCGGTGCGCTCGTCGTAGAGCGGCAGCCCGAGGTCGTTGCGACCGAGGAACCACTCGAAACACCGCCGGGCCGCACGTTGCCAATACTCGTCCCGAGTGACGGCGTAAGCTTCGACGCACGCGGAGACCGTGGCATGCGCCTCGAGCGGCTGCTGATCGAACCGTGCGCGCTGTCCGCCCTGGCGCCAGAATCCGTGGCAACCGATCGGCGTGAAGTGTCCGCTCTCGGCAGTCTGCGCCTCCACGATCCAGCGCAGCGAGGCAAGCCCGATGTCGAGCATCTCGCCCTGCGAAGTCCAATGACCACTCAGGATCAACGCGTGCGAGAGCTTGGCGTTGTCGTAAGTGGCGACCCGCTCAAACCACTGCCAGCCAGGCGAGGAGTTCGCCCGATAAAGACCCACGAGCTGCCCGGCGAGTACGTCCCGCATTTGTCCGACCACGCGGTCGCCGGAGAAAGCGCGGAGATATTCGTGAATGGCGAGCAATGCGAAGGCCCACGCTCGCGGCGAGCTGAAGCGCGCGACGGGCGGCAGGCCGCGCTGAAAGAGCAGCGCGCAAAGATTGCGATGCCCCTGATCATGCGACCGGCCGAGCGCCGTCCCCACCGCCCAGAGCGCCCGCGCGTGGCTGTCCTCCGAACCCGCACGCTCGATCCACTCGCGGTGGTGATTCATGAAATTGCGGAAGCGGCAGGTATTCGCGTCGAAGGCATACCAGAGAAACGCCAGGTAACTGCTCGCCAGCCGTTCGATCTCCGGCTGCGGCGCGGTGTGCTCCTGGAGCATCACGGTCAGGATGAAAGCGCGGGCATTGTCATCGGTGCAGTAACCTTCGTGATAGTTCGGCACGTTATAGATCGCGTGCTGAAAGATGCCCGTGTGGTCACTCATCTTGAAGAGATGATCGAGCTTCAACGACGGCATCGGATAGTTTGCATTCTCGATCTTCCGCACCGCCACGGTCTCCATGGAGGGCACGCTCAGGCTCGCCCGCGCGCGCTCGAAGCTCTCCATGTAGCGCTGGGCCACCACTGGCCAGATCATCTCGCGACCGGCCTTCCACGCGCGTTTCCGCATCGCGGTCATCAGCGTGGGATTCGAGAGGAAACGGTTCACTCCCTCCGCGATCGCACCGGAGTCGCGAAACGGCACGAGCAAGCCGCGCTCGCCGTCGAGTAACTCCTGCGCATGCCAGTAGGGCGTGGAGATGATGGCCTTCCCCGAGCCATAGGTATAGGCCAGCGTGCCGGAGGTGACCTGCGCTTCATTCAGGTACGGCGTAATGTAGATGTCCGCGGCGCCGATGAATTCCTTCAACTCGTCGATCGTCACGAAACGGTCGTGAAAAATGACCTGCTTTGCCACCCCGCGATCCTGCGCGAGCTTCTCGAGCCGCCGCCGATAGGCTTCGCCTTCATGCGCGAGCAAGTGCGGGTGCGTCGCACCGAGGACGAGATAGACGATGTTCGGATGCTGCCGGAGGATCGCCGGCAGAGCGTCGATGACATACTCGATGCCCTTGTTCGGCGAGAGCAGTCCGAAGGTCAGCAACACGGTCTTTCCCTCCACGCCGAAGACGTCCTTGAAGAAATTCGAGTCGATGAAAGGCATATCGATCACGCCATGCGGGATGAGGTCGATCTTTGCCGGATCGACGCCGTAGATCGTCTCGAGCATCCGCTGGCCGCGTTCGGCCATGACGATGAAGCGATTTGAAAGCAGGTCGAGTTGCTCCATCACGTGGCGCTGATCGCCATTCGGTTCGCTCAGCACGGTGTGCAGCGTGGTCACCACGGGCTTCCGCACCTCGCGCAGAAACTCGAGCAGGTGACTGCCCGCCGGTCCGCCGTAGATGCCAAACTCGTGCTGCACGGAGATGACTTCGACGTTGTTGATATTGAGGAAGCCAGCCGCGCGCCGATACGAGTCCAGCTCGTGCTCATCGATCTCAAAGCGCACGCGCTCCGGATAGTCGTAACCCTCCGGACGATCATTCACCGATCCGACGATGCACTGCGTGTCAGGAAACTGCGCCGCGACCGCTTCACAGATGTCCGCCGTGAAAGTCGCGATGCCACAGCGACGCGGGACGTAGTCGCCGAGGAAGGCGATGTTTTTGGTATTCGGTGGCTGGTCCATGGCGTCGAGATCGGAAGGATTTCGAGCGCCTCACGATGGCAGCGACGTGTCGCCCGCCATGCAGCGGGCAGTCCTGGACGAAACGCCCGTACCATCCGGGCGAAGCCGACGCGGGTCAACCTTGCATCCGACGGGAGCCCGAGCCCGCCCTCACCTCGCCAATCCCGTCTCTTCCGAGTGCCGCGCACCGTGATCTCAGGAACGCGTCATCCACTTTGATCGGCGCTGGCGCTGGGGTCCGGCGGGCGGGGCCGCCCGTCCTGAGCGGCGCTGCAGCGCGGACGGTCTCGTCCGCCCGGCGGCGCTTCCGCAAAAGTGCATGACACGCTCGAGGCGCATTTTCATCCTGTGGGTTTGAAATCGCCGTAGCCAAACGCCGGGGGGATCGCTTACGTTGCCCGTCCATTCTGATCCCCAAAACTCCATGAATCCTCCATCCCAAACTGATGCGCTCTCGCGCCGTCTATTCCTGAAACGCACTTCGACCGCAGTCGCCGGTGGCGCACTGCTCGGAGCGCTCGATCCGAGTCGCTTCGCCCACGCGGCAAGCGGCACCGATGAATTGAAGATCGCTGTCGTAGGCATCGGCGGACGCGGATCAGGCGCGGCGAACCAGGCATTGAGCACCTACAATCTCGGCCCCGTGAAGCTGGTTGCGATCGCGGAGGTCCATCAGGACCGGCTCGACAAAGGGCTGGCGAATCTCGTGAAGCAACACGGCGAGCGCGTCGATGTGCCGAAGGAGCGGCAATTCATGGGCTTCGACGCTTACAAGAAGGCGATCGAGACTTGCGACGTGGCGATCCTTTCCACACCGCCAGGGCTGCGGCCGATGATGTTTGAAGAGGCGGTGCGGCAGGGCAAACACGTCTTCATGGAGAAGCCCGTGGCCAGTGACGCGGCCGGTGTGCGCAAGGTCCTCGCGGCGGCTGCGGAAGCGAAGAAGAAGAACTTGAAGGTGGGCGTGGGTCTGCAGCGGCATCACCAGAAGGGCTACATCGAGACGATGAAGCGCATTCATGGCGGCGAGATCGGCGACATCGTGTCGATGCGCTGCTACTGGAATGGCAATCGCCCATGGCAGAAGAAGCGGGCGGACTTGGAGAAGGAGTACGGCAAGCTGACGGAGATGCAGTATCAGATGCGCAACTGGTATTACTTCACCTGGATCGGCGGCGATCACATCGTCGAGCAGCACATTCACAACATCGACGTGATCAACTGGGTGAAGAAGGGCCACCCGATCAAGGCGCGCGGCATGGGCGGTCGCGAGATCAACAACGGCGGCGCCGACGACGGCGAGATCTACGATCACTTTGCCTGCCAGTTTGAATACGAGGACAACTCGATCTGCTACAGCGAGTGCCGCCATCAACCCGGCTGCTGGAACAGCGTGTCGGAATACGTGCAGGGCACGAAAGGCCGCGCGGAAGTGAATGGCTACAAAATCTTCGGCGCGGAACCGTGGCGCTACAAAAACGAAGGCGACAAGGATCCTTATCAGCAGGAGCACGACGATCTCTTTGCGGCGATCCGCAACAATAAGGAGTACAGCGAGGCGGTGCACGGCGCAGAAAGCACGATGACCGCGATCATGGGCCGCATGGCCGCCTACTCGGGCAAGGAACTGGAGTGGGATGCGGCGCTCAATTCCACAGTCGAGTTGCTTCCTGAGGAACTCGGCTGGGACAAGATGCCACGCGTGGTGCCGGGTCCGGACGGGCTCTACCAGCGGGCGATCCCAGGCAAGACCAAGGTGGTCTAATCGAGACGATCGCGAAACGATTCCAACGCCCCGTGGTTCCCCTGTGAACCGCGGGGCGTTCTTTTTTTATTCGCAGGCCACGCGCGCGCGCGTTTCACATTCCCCACATGACCGGCCGGTGTGTGATCTGCCAACGCGACGAAACTCTGACGCGGCATCATTTGATCCCGCGCACCCGGCACAGCAATAAGCGGAACAAGCGGGAGTTTGACCGCGCGGTGGTGAAGGCGACGGTGGGCATGTGTCGGCCGTGTCATTCCCAATTGCACGCGCTGCTCACGGAAAAGGAACTCGAACGCGAATGGAACACGCTGGAGAAGCTGCGCACGCATTCAGAGCTCATAAAGTTTGCCACATGGATCGCGACAAAGCCGCGGGGCTTCAAACCGATCGTGCGAAAAAGCACCGAGCGCGGATGAGCAAGTGAGATTTCAGGTCGCGGCGAGGCGAGCGGCGCGCTCCGGGAAGTCGGTGAAGATGCCGTCCACGCCCCAATCCCTAAGTCGCGCGATGTCGTCAGGATCGTTGACGGTATAGACGTACACGCGGAAACCGCGGCGGTGCGCTTCCTCGATGAAAGTCCGGCTGGCGTAGCGGAGCGCGGGATTCACGGCGACCGCGTGGACACGGCGGGCATTGAACCAGCAAAGGCGGGAAGGCCGCACGAGGAGGAGTGCGATCGGGATTTGGCGGTCGGTGATCGCGAGCAGCTCCCGGCGACTGAAAGACGAGGCGAGGAAGTCCGAGTACTTCCACCCATGCAAGGTGACAAACTCGCGCACCAACGCAGTCACGGCACCAGCCGTGCGCGGGCCTTTGAGTTCGACATTGATCAACGCACGGCGCGCGACGGTCTCGAAGACTTCCCGGAGCGTGGGAATGCGCTCGCCCTGGCCCGCGTCGAGCGAGCGCAGATAGGCGAAACTTTTCCGTGAGACGAACCCGCGCCCGTCGGTCGTCCGCTCGAGCTTCGAGTCGTGAAAGACGAGGAGCTCGCCATCCACAAACCACACATCCACCTCAACGGCGTTCGCGCCGAGCTCGAGCGCGCGGCGGATGGAACGGAGCGTATTCTCCGGCTCATGGCCGCGGGCACCGCGGTGGCCGATGCAAAGAAACGGAAACACGAATCTCGGACTAGCTCCTCACGCCGGGCGTGGCAACCGCGGGGTGGCGGCAGCGCGCTAGCGCGGGAACTCGATGAAGTCCACGCCGTAACTCCCGAGCGGTTCCCAGTATCCACGGCCCGGGCTGCCATCGGCTTTTTGCACGTCCGAGCTCATCCACGTGTTCCGCGAGCGGTCCAGAGTGCCGAGTGCGCGCACATTCACCGCATCGGTCACGTCGTAGAAATTCCGCGCACCGTAGTAGGTGCCGGCGATGAGCAGGCCGCGAATGACGGTGAGCCGGCTCGCATCCTCGGTCACGGTCTCGCTCACGCGCACAAACTTTCCGCTGTCGAGCTGCCATGCCTGAATCTTGTTCTGCTCCGTCGCGGAGTCACGCACCCCGATCAGCACGGTATCGAGATCCAGCGCATAGGCTGCGCCCGCGTCGCCGAGCGGCACTTGATCGACGAAGCTCGGTGCCGTGCCGTCGAACGAGCTCGCGTGCAAGGCGCGCTCATGGGCAGGCGTGGCATCGGGCTGGTAACGACAGCCGGCAGTGTAGAGCCGCGCACCGTTATTGGAGATGCCAATCAAGCGTCCGGGAATATTGATGTCCGCGCTGATCACGGGCTGCGCGGGGTCCGTGAGATCGGCGACTTTCAGGAAATGCCGATACCGGCGCGAAGGCGAGTTGACCGGCGTGCTGCTCGGCGCGCCGATGGTCACGAAGTCTTCATACGCCATCGCACTCACGTAGAGCTTTCCGCCTGCGGCGAAGGCGTCGCTCCAGTTTCCAGTCGTGCTGGTGCGGAGATTCAGCTTCGCCGCGAGAATCGGTGCCGTCGGTGTGCTCACATTGAAGACGAGCGCTTCGTAACCTCCCGCACCAGGCGTTTTGACGACGGGAAAATTGGCGGCGCTCGATCCGCTGCGGGCGCCGGAAGAGGAGGATGACGCGCTGCTGGAGCGAAGGTCGGTCCGCGTCTTTGCCGGGCTGGCGCTCGCGGTGGGTGGGGCAGTAATTCCCGGTGAGGAAGGCGGCGGAGGCAGAACCGCCCTGGCCGCCACGCTCGATCCGGCAAGGCTGAGGGTCGCACCGATCGTCATTTGCGGACGGGAGTTCGAGTCGGTGGCAATATTGATCAGCCCATCAATGGGGAGGATCACACCACCACCACCGCCGCTCCATGGCCTGTCATACGGAAGGCCGATGTAGCCGAAGTAGTCGCCGTTCTTCCGGACCCAGACAAGGGCGCCCGGACTCGGCCAGACGGCGGCGAGTTCGCTGCCGTAGCCGATCTGCACATCGGATTCCGTCCGCGCCAGCCGCGTCACTGTCGGAAGACTCGCGAGGTCGAAGACGGAGAGGATGAGGGGATTGGGCGTGACCGTGGGAGCAGGAACGTTCGGGTCGTAAACGAGAGTCGAGTAAGACGACCACTCGTGATTTTTCTGCGCCACATAGAGACGCCCGTCGCGCACCGTCGCGCCCACCACGCGCACCGGATCGAGTGCCACCGTGGCGAGCACGACATCCGGATTGGAGGCGGTGGAGACGGATAGGTTCTGCTGCTGCCCCTTGCGTCCATCGACCGATCCACCGAGCTGAAGCAGATAGTTCCCGGCGAGGAAGACGCGATCCACACGCCAGGCGATCTCGACTTCGGAGGTCACCCGCGGACGATCGCGGTCGGCAAAGTCCACGGTCACCAGATCACTCGACGAGATGGCGAGCAGGCGATTGCCCTTCACCGCAGTGCGGCGCGCGGAGAGTCCGTGTTCGACGATCCCGCGTTTCACGAGGGCGTCGCGCGTGAGGTCGATCAGCTGCACGCGGCTCGCGAAGCCGGTGGCCGAATCGTATCCGGAATACGGAACGACGATCAGGTTCTCCTCCGGCACGACGTTGAACGCCTTCTCATCCCAGTTTGCCTCCGACCACGTCGCTCCATCGCCCAGGGGGAGCTGGCTGAGCGCTCGCGGCCGCGCCGGATCGCTCACATCGAAAAGGGAGACGGCTGTCTGATTGCCGACGCGACCGACGGCCACGAGGCGATCCCCGAGCGGCTCGATGTAGTTGGAAAAGCCAGGCACCTCGAGTTCGCCGAGCACGGTCGGCGTCGCCGGCTGGGAGAGATCCACGACCCAGAGCGGATCGATCTGAAAGAAGGTGACGACATACACGCGCTTCTCGTCGAAGCGCGTGGCGCGGACCGTTTCGCCGAGCCCGACCTCCAGTGAGCCGAGCGCGACTGGCGAGTCGGGATTCGCGAGCGAGAAGGTCTCGATCTTCGTCCGGCTCGCATTGGCGGGGTCAATCACGGGCTCGTTCCACCAGTTTCCCGTCCAGCGCCGCGGAACGGCGGAGACGGCCGTGAAGATGTCCCCGTCGAGATGCATCTTGAATTTGTCGTCCACGCGGCCCGCGGTGGTGAGGGTGCCGCGACGCGCGAGCACACCGGTCGGCGAGGAGATGTCGATGAGGTCGATGACGGAATGACTCCAGTCCTCGCTGTAGCGCACCACGAAGAGGAAGCGATCGGTCGCGTGGATCACGCCACCCCAGCCACTCACCGCGAGGGAATCGCGCTTCACCGGACGTGTCGGATCGCTGAGATCGAAGGAGGTCACCTCGAGCGCGCCACCATTGTTTTCCCAGACTTCCGAGACGACGTAGAGCACGGAGCCGACGCGGCGACTTTCACGCAGCCAGCCGCGATACTCGACTCGCGCCACTTCCACCGGGCGCTCCTGCGCCACATCGACGTTGATCACAGAGCCGAGATTCGCATCCTGGCCGACGGGCGTGTTTGCGGTGAGCGAGATCACCGGCAGCCGCAGAAAGTTCGAGCGACGCACGAGGAGTGCGAC
>JANPIS010000031.1:0-4005 GCA_031425095.1 Chthoniobacteraceae bacterium | reverse complement strand
TTCCCTCGTCCTCGGCAAGAAACACATGCGCAAATCCGGCGACGCCGAGGATCCCGGCTTTGCCACGGGCCGTTACATCATGCCGCTCGGTGAGAAGGCCAAGATCTCGCTCGTCTCCGAGACTTTCGACCAATACCAGCCGAAGCCGGAGAGCTGGCTGCGCAAGGATTTCATCAAGGTCGAGAATCCGAAAGCGATCAGCCTCAACGGCACCGCCGAAGCGATGCGCTGGAGCGCGACCCGTGAGAACGCGACCGCCGAGTGGAAGCTCGCCGATGCGAAGGGCGATGAGAAGATCGACCAGTCGAAGGTCTCGATGTTTGGCAGCGCCTTCTCGAGCGCGAATTTCAAGGACGTCGTCGCGCCCGGCGCCAAGCCCGAAGAGACCGGCCTCGACAAACCTTCCACGCTGAAGATCGAGACCTTTGACGGCTTCACCTACACGATGGAAATCGGGAAGCTGAAGGACGAAGCGTACCCGGTGAAGATCGCGGTGAGCGCGACGCTCGCGAAGGAACGCACGCCAGGCAAAGACGAGAAGCCCGAGGACAAGACGAAGCTCGATGAGGAGTTCAAGAAGTCGCTGAAGAAGCTCGAGGACAAGTTCGCGGCGGAGAAGAAATTCGAGTCGCGCACGTATCTCGTGGAGAAGTTCACGGTGGATTCGTTGCTCAAGGAACGCAGTGCGCTGCTCGCCGAGAAAAAGGCCGAACCCGCCCCGGCTCCGCAAACTCCAGGAGCTCCGGGTGTGCCCCCGATGCCCGCCACACCTCCGCCGGCCGCCGCCACACCACCGACTCCGCCGGCCGCCAAGCCGGGTCCCATCACGGTCACTACGCCGCCCGTGAGCATTCCCGCTGCTGCCTCCGAGCCTGTCGCCGTCCCACCCGCTCCAATGCCGCCGACGCCTCCCGCAGCGACGCCAGCACCAGCGCCAGAGTCCGCTCCGAAAGCCCCTCCGGCGGCAGCGCCCGAAGCGCCCGCGAAACCCGCGGCCGCACCCGCGCAGCCGGCACCGCCGCCTGCACCGGAGGCTCCGAAGCCGAATCCCTGATCCTGCTGGGCGGACCGGCATCGCCCGGCGCAGGCGACGCGCAATTTCGCCGCGAGCGGAGGCCGCTGGCCGGATGATCCGGCGATTGGTGTTCCGGGAAAATTCGGTTCCCTAAAGCGGCGGGTTCGCCTTTGCTTCCGAGGTGCCTGCATTTCCCCAGCTTCCGCAATGAGTCCATTGCTGCTGCTTGCTTGCGGGATGCTCGTAGTGCTCGGCGGGATTCTCTGGCTACGGTTGCATGCCTTCCTCGCGCTCGTGCTGGGCGCATTCGCAGTCGCACTGCTCACGCCGGAGCCGACTTTGCGCAGCTACGCGGAGAGTCGGCTCGCGCGCGGCGACATGGCCGCGAAAGCAGCGGCGAAGTTTCCCGAAAAACCTGCTGCTGCACGCGTCGCTGAGGAATTCGGTCGCACGTGTACGAACCTCGGCATCCTCATCGCGATGGCCACGATCATCGGTGAAGGGATGATGCTCTCCGGCGCCGCCGAAGCGATCGCCGCGACGATGCTCCGCTGGCTCGGGGCGGCGCGCTCGCATTGGGCCTTCTTCGCTTCGTCCTATGTGCTCTGCATCCCGGTGATGCTCGACACGGTGATGTATCTGCTCGCGCCGCTCTTTAAGGCGGTCGCGCGAAAGACGGGGCGAAACTATCTGCTGCTCGTGATGTGCACCGTGGCCGGCGGGACGATCACCCATTCGCTGGTGCCGCCGACGCCGGGGCCGCTCTTCGTCGCGGGCGATCTCGGCGTGCCGCTTGGTTTGATGATCGGGATGGGTTCGCTGATTGGGCTGGGCGCGGCGCTCACCGGCGTGGTCTTCGCGCACTGGTCGAATCGCCGCCACGTCATCGAGGTGCCGATCGACGATCTTTCGGAGCCCGCGCCGGGTCGGAAATTGCCGCCGCTCTGGCTCGCGCTCGTCCCGGTGATTCTGCCCATCGCGCTGATCGGCTTTGATGCTTCCTACGAAGCGTCGCCGCATGCGCAGGGCGGGTGGTTCGAGTGGGTCGTGCGGACGATCGGCGACAAGGACATGGCGCTCACGCTCGGAGCGCTGGCCGCGCTGGCCCCGCTGATCGGCCAGGCGGGAGCGGGGGCGAAGGCGGTGAAGAACGCGGTGAGTGAAGGCGCGGTGATTCTCCTGATCATCGCAGCCGGCGGGGCGTTTGGCGGAGTGCTGCAGCAGACGGGGATCGCGGCGCAAGTGGCGACGCATTTCCAAGGCGCGCACGGCGTCGCGCTGCCGATGGTCTTCCTCGTCACCGCGCTGGTGCGCACCGCGCAAGGCTCCGCGACGGTGGCGATGATCACTGCGGCGCCGATCGCCAAGGCGCTGCTCGCGGGCGGGGCGCCATTTCATCCCGTCTATTTCGCGATCGCGATTGGCTGCGGCTCGAAGCCCTTTCCGTGGATGAACGACGCGGGCTTCTGGATCATCACGCGCCTTTCCGGCATGACCGAAACGCAGACGCTCCGCACGGTCTCGCCGATGATGTCGATCCAAGGCGTCGCGGGGCTCGTGCTCACGATGCTCGCCGCGTGGCTGTGGCCGATGCGATAGAAGGGCTCCTCGCTTTCCCAATGACTCCACGCCTCACGCCCGAACAACTCCGCAGCTTCCGCTGGTTTGGCCCAAATGATCTCCGCAGCTTTGGCCAGCGGTCGCGCGCGCGGCAGATGGGGCTCGGGCCCGAGGACTGGGCGGGGAAGCCGGTCATCGCGATCCTCAATACGTGGAGCGAGATCAATCCGTGCCACCTGCATTTCAAGGTGCTCGCCGAGAATGCGAAGAAGGGCGTGCTCCAGGCGGGTGGGATGCCGGTCGAGATTCCTGTGCTCGCGCTGAGCGAGACCTACATGAAGCCGACCGCGATGCTCTATCGCAACCTCCTCGCGATGGAGGCGGAGGAAGTCATCCGCTCGCAGCCGATCGACGGCGCAGTGCTGCTCGGTGCGTGCGACAAAACCACACCCGCGCTGATCATGGGTGCGCTCTCCGCCAGCGTGCCGTTCATCTTTGTCCCCGGCGGGCCGATGCTGCGCGGCAACTGGCACGGGCAGACGCTCGGCTCCGGCTCGGATGCGTGGAAGTATTGGGCGGAGAAGCGCGCGGGCAACATCACCGAGGAGCAGTGGAGCGAGATCGAGGCGGGCATCGCGCGTTCGCACGGCCACTGCATGACGATGGGCACGGCGAGCACGATGACGGCGATCACCGAAACGCTCGGGCTCTCACTGCCGGGCGCGTCGAGCATTCCGGCGAGCGACGCCGAGCACTGGCGCATGGCCGCGCAAAGCGGGCGGCAGATCGTGGAGAATGTCTGGGCCGATCTGAATCCAGCGCGGTTTCTCACGATGGAGTCCTTTGAGAATGCGATCATCGCGGACATGGCGGTGGGCGGCTCGACGAATGCGATCGTGCATCTCGTGGCGATGGCCGGACGCGCGGGCTTCAAGCTCCCGCTGGAGAAGTTCGACGAAATTTCGCGCCGGACGCCGCGGCTCGCGGATCTGCGGCCCGCGGGACGTTTCCTCATGGAGGATTTTTACTTCGCCGGCGGTCTTCGCGCGCTGCTCGCGCAATTGCTCGGCGCGCTGCATGGCGACTCGATGACCGTGACCGGCCGCACCCTGCGCGAAAACCTCGCGGGCGCGGAGATCTACAATCGCGAAGTCATCCGTCCGATCGACAATCCGCTCTCGCCGGAAGGCGGCACCGCGGTGCTGCACGGCAACCTGTGTCCGCGCGGAGCGGTGATCAAACACGCGGCGATGGAGCCGCGCTTCCTCAAGCACACCGGACCGGCCGTAGTCTTCAAGAACTACGACGATCTCGCCGCGCGGCTCGACGACCCGGCGCTGCCGGTGACTGCGGACAGCGTGATCGTGCTCCAGAGCGCTGGCCCGATCGGTGCGCCGGGCATGCCGGAGTGGGGGATGCTGCCGATCCCG